>JBEAYS010000028.1:0-7934 GCA_041170505.1 Cyanobacteriota bacterium | reverse complement strand
AATCGCTCACAGACTGTCTTTGCCAGAGGTTTTGGGAGAACTTGTCGCGGGAATATTTATCGGCAATTTAGTATTGCTTAATTGTACAATATTTGAGTTTATAAGGCATGATCACGTTATTCAAGTTTTATCTAGCCTTGGAGTGATTATCTTATTATTTGAAATTGGACTTGAGACCAAGCTGACAGAGATGATGGCGGTGGGGCTCAAATCGTTTTTGGTGGCTGTGGTGGGAGTCGTGGTACCTGCTTGCTTGGGCTATGTTGCAAGCTCAATTCTTATGCCGGATTTATCCCAAGTAAGTAAATTTTTTATGGCCGCGATTATGACAGCTACTTCGGTAGGAATTAGCGCGCGGGTGTTTAAGGATCTTAAATTTACCCAAGCTCCGGAGGCGCGAATCGTGCTTGGAGCCGCTGTTATAGATGATATTCTGGGCTTGATCTTGCTTGCGATCGCTAGCGGTATCGCGCAGTGTTCTAGTCAGGGTACGGATTGCACGAGTATTAGCCCTTGGGAAATTTTTAAAATAAGCGGTGTTGCTATTGGTTTTGTTACTCTTGCTGTTGCTCTGGGAGCGGTTTTTGCTAAGCGCACCATAAAACTTCTATCTGTTTTTAGAGTGCCTGGATTTATGCTAAATCTAGCTTTGGTGCTCTGCTTCATTGGTGCGTATCTCGCTAATCAAGCGGGTTTGGCGACCATTGTCGGGGCTTTTGCTGTGGGCTTGGTGCTTGAAGAAGTTCATTTTAAGGTTTTTAAATCTGAAAGAGAAGTAGAGGATTATATTCGCCCAATATCTCTTTTCTTGGTCCCGATATTTTTTGTGCTAACAGGTATGAATGTGGATTTAGCGGTTTTTGCAGATCCTAATATTTTATTTACGGCTTTGATAATAAGTGTATTAGCGGTAGCTGGGAAGCTCGTTTCAGGCTGGAGTTTTCGCTCCACCAAAACTCTGGTAAACCGCTGGCTGATTGGGGTCGGAATGGTTCCTCGAGGTGAAGTTGGATTGATTTTTGCGACTGTCGGTAAATCTCTTGGCGTTGTGGATGATAGGCTTTATGCTATTACTGTAATTATGGTCGTGCTAACTACTCTTGTTGCTCCACCGTTTTTGAGCTTGATTATTTCAAGGTCTAAAACCATTTCAGGGAGTGATGTTCGCTGATATGATGGCGTCCTTTAATACTTTAAATAATTTAGCTTTAGTCGGAAGTGGTTTTTGCGATGATGAAATAGCGCGCATTCAAGAATATTTAGAAGCCTTGAATCCTAGTGCTAGATTGATTTTTGTGGAGCCAGGGTTTGGGCGACAAAATTTTTTATCAGCACTAAAAAATCTTATTCTCGCTGATAAACCAATCACTGAGAAGGATATAATAAATATTGAGTTTCAGCCCGATCTTATTATAAAAGTCGGCTCCGATCAAAACTCTCTTGATGACTCGTTTGTAGTAGGAGCAAGCTACGCCGAAATAGCTTTTTGCTCGCTTGCGCCGCAGGATTTTAGTCTTGAGGCACTCAAGCCCTTTCTAGAGGATTTTGAAAACAGAAAAAGAAATTTTGGGGTTTAGAGAGCTGTTTTTAGCGAACTTCGAGTCTCTCATCAAGTTTTTTGTAATCCTGGTAACTGACTTTATCTGAGTATTTAAGTCGACCATAGTAATCATAGAATTTAACTACATACTCACGGTTAACAGCGTCATGCTCCTTGTAATCAGGGCAGTCCTCAAGTTCTTTGCTCGAGAGGTCTAGCTCGATTTTTTCGTTATCGGTATCAAAAACTTTTATTTTAGAAACAGGAATAATTTTTTTGCTTGAGTGCAATAAATGATTAGTTTCTATTACAATTTCGCGAAGTTTCCACTCGTTACAATCAAGAATAAAATCCTCAACTTTACCAAGCTCTTTATCGTTTAAAACGACCTTATAGCCCGTAATGATTTTAACGCAACGCAAATCTTTATCACCAATTTCTTGGACTAAATTTTTTAGAGCTTGACCAGCACTTAAATCCGGAAACCACAGTGGCAGGAAGCTTCCAGACCAAGGTTCAACAAGATATAAAGATTTAAAATTACTACGATTAATTAATTCATGCTGATCACTAACGGGTAAATCAGCATTATAAGGAAGTGCTGATTTGATTTGCTCGCGCGTTAGTTTAACTGAGATATTTTGCTCTATCCATGAAAATTCATATGAAGCGCTTGGAAGTAGTAAAACTTTTTTTTCACTCCAAAAACCACCAAGATCTATAACTAAATATTTAATTGACCAATCTTCATCATTAAAGTGAAGAGTTTTTAGGTGACCTATTTCGCCATCAAGTGCGTGTAGTGAGTAACCTTCCAGACTTTTACAACTTCTAAGCATGTATAAAAATCTATCATGATAAGCTATAATTAATATTATGAATGTTATTTTTGTGCAAGGAAAAGACGCTTTAGCGTTCTTGCACGCTCAGAGCACCAATAATATTAAGTCTCTTAAAGATAACGAGGGTATTTACTCAGCTTTTTTAAGTCCGCAAGCAAAAATCATAGATTTAGCTTATGTTTTTAGGCTCGCACCCACAGAGTTTTACATATTATCCTCTGATCCAGAAAAATTAGTTAAGCACTTAATTAAGCACTTAATTATCGACGAACTTGAGATTAATATTATAAATAATCCAGAGTTAAGCGCAAAAATACCTAATTTGACCTTTGAATCCTTTAAAGAGGAACAAACCCTTATTAATCTTGATGATGAGCATAAAGCGCAGATTTTACCTAAATACGTGAGTTTCACTAAGGGCTGTTTCCCTGGCCAAGAGCCGCTCGCTAAGTTCCAAAACATCGGCAAACCTAAGCGCAAAGAACGCGCCAATGCTAATGTGGATGAGGCTTTACTGCTTTATGCTCGAGCTTTGGATGTAAATAGCACAGAAGTAACTCAAGCAATAGAACTTCTAAAAACCGCTCTAAAAGAGGATCCTAGTAACGAAACAGCCTTGGAAACTCTTGGTGTGATTTACGCGCGCCAGGGCAGCTACCAGGAAGCAATTAGTATAATGCAAGAGCTTTCAGCTCTTAACCCCAATAACCAAATGGCTTTGATGAATTTATCAATTTTTTATATGAAGCTTGGCGATAAAGAAACAGCCGAACATTATAAAGCTAAATCTACTGTGCTTGAATTTCAAAAAGCTCTTAAGGATCCACTGAAAAATGCGTCTTGGCAACCCTAAGCCAAGAGAAAATCTTGGCTCAGGGAGTGAATCCTTAATATTCTTGTTAGGCGGATTCCGCCTCAAAACTTCGTTTTTCAGCAAATCCTTAAAAAATAGCGTATTACGGAATCGTGCGATATCGACGTGTCCCCCAAATGACACCAAAAGGTTTAAGAATTAGAAAAATTTAGTGATTAATTCTTATAAATCTTTAGTAAAAACCTTATAATAAATCTTTGGTCATTGATATATATTCATAGAACTAATTTTAAGAGGATTTTGAATGTCAAAGAAAAATAGAGTCATAGTTAGAATCGCCGGCGCGGCTGGTGATGGTATCGCTTCTACAGGTGAGCTTCTTGGTAAAACCTGTTCGCGTATGGGATTGCATGTACTTGCTTATAATTCCTTCCAATCAGCGATTAGAGGCGGACACGTTTGGTTACAAATGGCAATTGGTCCAGAGAGACAGTTAGATCACTGCGAGCAGCCAGAATTGGTTTTGTTATTTAATAAGACATCACCCGCTGTCCATGTGCCTGATGTAAAATCTGGCGGAGTAGTTTTTTATAACTCAGGTGTAATCAAAAAAGAAGAAATCGAAGCTATCAGACCAGACGTTAGTTATTATGGTCTTGATTTTAAAGCCATGGTAGATGAAGCAGGTTTGACTGGCGTTAATTCAGTAATGATAAACGTGATGCTTGCAGGTGCATTAATCGAGGCTCTCAAGCTTGATAAGTCAGTTCCACTAGATTTTATTAAGCACAAATTCACTAAAAAAGGTGAGCAAGTAGTTGAGTTAAATAATTCAGTATTCAAGCTTGGTGCTGATTGGACTGCAAAAAACGTAAAAGAAAAATTCCCTGAGCTAAAAGGTGATGGTAAGCCTAAATTATTTATGACTGGTAATGAAGCTTTTGGATTAGGTTTGACAGCTGGCGGATTGAAGCTCTATTCAGCTTATCCAATGAGCCCAGCGACTGGTATCTTGCATTATCTAGCTACTATCGCTCAATCAGAAAAAATAGTTATCAAACAAGTCGAAGATGAATTAGCGGCAATGAATTATGTAGTCGGTGCTGGTCAGGCTGGAGTCCGCGCGGCGACTGCAACAGCAAGCGGTGGATACTGCTTGATGGTAGAGGCTGTAGGATTAGCTTCTATGATGGAAGTGCCTGCTGTTTGTATCGTGGTTTCTAGAGGCGGTCCTTCTACGGGCGTACCTACCAAGCAAGAGCAGTCAGATATTGACTTGTGTATCGCTGGTAATGGTGATTCACCTAGATTCGTGATAGCTCCAAAAGATCCAGAAGATGCTTTTTATCAAGCGGCTAGAGCTCTTAACATAGCAGAAAAATATCAAGTGCCAGTTTTGGTCTTGAGCGATTTCTTCTTGTCTGAGCACTTCACTACTATTGATGATTTAGACTTTTCAAAAATCGAAATTGATAGAGGTAAGTTTTCTACTGAGTGGAAGGGTCCTGGACGCTATAAGCGCTATGAATACACTGAAGATGGTATCTCTCATAGAGTTAGACCGGGCGCAGAGAGCGCGATGTACACGCCTTGCAGTGATGAGCATAATGAATTTGGGCATGTGATGTCTGACGTTGAAGCTGGTCTTCCGCACGCACGTCAAGAGCGTATCAAGATGCACGCGAAGCGTATGCAAAAAATGAAAACCATGGTCACGACAGGAGACGCTCAGCCACCGAGTTTTGAAGGTGATAAAAATGCTGAGTTTACATTTATGACTTGGGGTTCTACTTATAACTACGCGAAATCAGCTATTGAATACTTAGCTGATGAAGGTATAAAAGTAAACCACGTGCACTTCACAGATGTTTATCCAATTCCTCGCGAAAAAACTTTGGCGATACTAAAACAATGCAAGCGCATTATTTCAGTGGAAGCTAATATGTGCAATTCTCTTTGCACTCAAGTATTGGCGCAGACTGGTTTTGAGGTGACCGAGCATATTAATCGTTGGGACGGTGAGCCGTTTACTGGTGAGTATATCGTCGAGGCTTTTAAGCAACTCGCTCAAACCAAGCAATTAGTTAACGCATAAACTTATTAGGAGATAATTATGACTACAGAAACAAAAGCAGTATTAGATGCAAAAGATTTCAAGGGTGAAGTTCACCCAGATTGGTGTCCGGGTTGCGGAGACTTCGGTGTGCTTAATTGCGTCCAAAGAGCTCTTGCTGAGCTAGGTCTATACCAACACCAAGTAGCGGTGATTTCTGGAATCGGCTGTTCATCTAACTTACCGGGCTTCATCAATACTTACGGTATGCACACTCTACACGGTAGATCATTACCAAACGCACAAGGCTTCAAGCTTGCGCACCACGACATGACTGTAATAGCGGTCGGTGGCGACGGTGATGGCTACGGTATCGGTGTCGGTCACTTGGTGCACGCGCTTCGCCGTAATATCGATATGACTTATATCGTTATGAATAACTCTATTTATGGCTTGACCACTGGTCAGACTTCGCCTACCAGCGGTGAAGGTATGAAAACCAAGTCTACTCCATTTGGTAATCCTGAAATGCCTCTAAACCCACTAACGCTAGCACTTGGATCTAGCGCGAGTTTTGTGGCGAGAGCTTTTTCTGGTAATCCTAAGCAAGCAGTCGAGATTTATAAAGCGGCTATTCAGCATAAGGGTTTTGCTCTAGTTGATACTTTTTCTCCGTGCGTTACTTTCAACAAAGTAAACACCGCTCAGTTCTACAGAGATAATACTTATGATCTAAACGCTGAAGGACACGATACTACCGATCTTCTAAAAGCTATGGAAGTCGCTTCTAGAGACACTTACGCTTCTGGTAGAATCGCTACTGGTATTTTCTACCAAAACCCACGTTCTTGCTACGAAGAATCCGAAAAAGAAACCTTGGCTATCCCTATTTGTGATCATCCTCTTGGCTTAAGCTCTGCTCAAGCTGAGAAGTTGAAAGCTGGGTTTAGGTAATACTTAATTTAACTACTTTCTTAAAAAGAGTTCTTTAAAGACAGAACTCTTTTAATCTTTTCTTAATTTTTGACTTAGAAAAACTCTTTTGTTATTGGTTTTATGCTTAAGCATGCATCTAAAACAGTTTTTTTATTGTGAATTAGGTAAGAGCTGGTTATTTTGGGAATAAAGATAATAGTAATTGATTGAAAATCAGTTATTTGATGTAAATATTAATAAGTTTATTTCGTGAAAAATAATATCAGGACACTAACCTATTTTTATGAAATTTGGCAAAAAAAAAAATAATTTTTGTTTTTTGAATAAATTATTCTTTAGAATATTTCCATGCTTATTTTTTGTAATTATTTTCTTTAGTTTATTTACTGCAAAACCTATTCAAGCAGAAACAACATTCGTAAAACGAAATAAATATCTAAACATGGTTAAGATCAGTGGCGTCATGGATGATTTGGAATTGAAGATTAATGAAAAAAGTTTGAATCTTGATTTATCAAGATCCAGAAATATTCGTTTACGAATTAATCCTAAAGATCTTTACAACGAAATAGATAGAACAACTAGTATAAAGCTAACTTTATATGAAATATACAACGGCGAGAGAAAATATATTTCTACCCAGAATCTCACTATTTATAAGGGTTTTAAACGAAGTCGGATTATAAGTATGGATGTTGGCTTTTTTAATGCAAACAAAAAAAATATTGAAGTAGATGTGTTTGATACCTCTAGTAATATTATTAACACCTATTCAGCTGAAATTAATGCAATTAATACAGATAGTCAGGTCCTTGGTGGTTCGGGAATAAATGTGGGCAAAGCTGATTGTGATGTTAGTGATGGATTTGATGAATGTGAATTAGATTATTTATTTCAGCGTGTAACATTTGAAGCTAAACCTCAAGCTCAAATTAGTACCAGAATTGTTAAGGGTGAAGATGGTCTTTATAAAGTAACTATTCCTGTTCCTAGAACAAAATTTAAATTTTTGGGACGAAATATCCAAAACAATCAAGGTGGTAATGGAGGCATAGTTACAAACGAATTTGGTGAAACTATTAGTTCTTCTGTTTTACAGATAGGAGACAGTATTGAAGCAATGGGGACAATTACTTATAGCAATAATATAGCTGAGCAACTTGTAATAAATAATAAGTTCTTTTTAAACCTAGATGGTAAGCTTGGAGTCGGATTAAATGATCCAAAAGCATGGGTTCATATCATTGGAGGTGATAGTAGTACACCAAGTCTTATTCTAAATCAAGGAATTTTAACAACGAATCCAATCAATGGCGCAATTGAGTTTGATGGCAATGGTCTTTATTTTACTAAAAACGGTGTTAGATCAGCTCTTGGAGCTCAAGGACCGAGTGGTCCAGTTGGTCCTCAAGGTCCAGCTGGTCCTCAAGGTCCGCCTGGTTCAAGTGGAAATTTAAATGGCTCAACTCTTGATGATATAACTCTTACTGGAATGATTACCATTAATGGTGTTACGTCTTTTATTGGGCAAGGCCGCATAGAAGGTAATTTAAATGTTAATGGTAATTTATTTGCTGATGAGTATCATGCAAGATTATTTAATGGACAGGTTTTTAATGGAGGAATATTTAATGGAACATTTTTAGGATCTGGTGCTGGTATAAGAAATCTTAATATTGATGGTTATAGTGTCAATAATCTGACACTAAAAGGGACTACTATTATTAATGGCGCATCTTTATTTATAAA
>JBEAYS010000027.1:0-23158 GCA_041170505.1 Cyanobacteriota bacterium | reverse complement strand
AATAGAGCGGCTTTTATCCTAAGTAAAGCAGGCTCATCTCCGGTCGATACGATAACTATAGATCTTTTTAGACCTTCTGGTCCTAAACTCTCTTCAATAAATTCTCTTACTTCTCTACCTCGCTCTCCTACAAGAGCAATTACATTAATATCAGCATTAGTATTTTTGGCAATCATGCCCATTAGGGTACTTTTTCCTACTCCAGATCCTGCAAAAATTCCTAGTCGCTGACCTTTACCGCATGAAATCAAGCCATCCATCGCTTTAACTCCAAACAAAAGTTTTTCTGTAATTCGATCTTTTTTTAGAGGGTTTAGTTTTTCTTGCCATTGATAAACTTCATTTTTTGCTCTTAAAGGCTGACCTTCATCAATAGGCTCACCAAGAGCATTTATGATTCTGCCAATCAATTCTGGTCCGACCTTGATGCTGACTTGTTTTTGACTTGGTATTACTTCAGCTCCCATCTTTATTTCAAATATTTCTGCAAGAGGCATGAGCTGAGCTACATTATCCTTAAACCCTACAACTTCTGCTTTTATAAAATTACCATCGCTAGATCGAATTCGACAAAGCTCTCCAATACTGACATCTAATCCGTTTGCTTCGATCATAAGACCTATAATTTTACTTACTTTCCCAAGAGATCTAATAGGATTACAAGATTCAACTATATTTGTTAGTTTTTCAAAATCTATTTTCATATTTATTGAATTGATAAAATTAATTCATCGAGAATACTATCTAGTCTATAGTCTAATCTTTCTTTGTTAGATTCTACTATCATGTCACCTGGATTGACTTGCTCAGAAGCTGTGATAGTGATATTTTCAAGTCCTGGAGTTTCTGCGACAATAAGGTTTTTGATTTCATTAATCTTATGCGCTATAGAACTATTAATTATTAAATTTACTGTGCTTTTGTGTTCTAATCTTGAAATAGCACTTCTGATAAATTCTTTACTAATATCTGGATAATACTGAAAATCTTTTTTGAACAATTTTCTTGCAAGCTCTAAAATTATTTTAAAAACTCTTTCTTCTTCATCTTCTAATGCTTCTTTTCTTTCTTTTTCAATCGAGTTTAATATTTTACTTGCTTCAATTAATGTTTCAGACAATTGGTTGTTAGCTTCTTTAGTGCCCTCCTCAAACCCTTTATCAAAGCCTTTTTGGTAACCTTGATTTTCGATTTCGTTTTGTTTATCAAGAGCAAATTTGATAATTTGTTTTGCCTTAGACTCTGCTTCTTTTATAATCAAATGTGCTTCTTCAAAAGCTCGTTGTTTAGCTTCTTCAATTCTTTGTTCTAGAACAGCTTGTTTGTTATCCAAGCTTCCAAGATCAGCTCCTCCTATAATAATTTTTGTATTATTAACCTCAGTTAACTCAGTTTTTATAATACCAGCTCTGTTTAGTGTTTTTCTCATTTTTAGTCATTTATGTAAGCTTGAAGACCTCTTGCAATAGTCTTAGGATCTTGCAGAGCCATTTGTGATAGACCATGTTTCATGGAAGCTACACTGCGATTGCCTTCCAAGGTAAGTTGTCTACTATAAGCTTCTTCGGCTTCTTGTATTTTTTCATCAATAGTATGTAATAAAGGTATATCTTCTTCTTTTAAAAGCTCGTCAATTTCTTTAGCTTTACCACTATCAATCCCTGTTGTTAAGGACAATAGAACTATCATTCCAACCCCTATTCCAACAGCAATTAAAAGAGCAAGAGATAAATATTTTTTCAGCTTAGCTTGACGATCAAAATCCTGAGCTTCTTTATTAATTTCTTGCTCACTGAGATTTTGATAAGGTGTAGAAGAAAATTTAATACCAGTTACAATGACTTGATCTCCTCTATCCATATTTAATCCAGCGGCTACTTGAACAGTCTGTCTTAGAGTGCTTCTCTCAGAGGCATCCAAATCTTTATTAACAACTACAGCAACGGAGATTTTTTTGACCATGCCAACTGCTCTTCGGATTCTTTCTACTGATTTACTTACCTCATAATTTTTGGTTGAGTCCTCTTTAATATAATCTCTATGATTATCATATGGACTAGTTTCGCTTGATTCATTTTTTGTTATAAACCCAGGCATATTAGACTGAGTGCCAACAGTTCCAAAACTTCTAGGTCTCTCATTACGATATTTTTCCTGAATTACTTTTTCACTCCTAATGACAGGTTTAGCGGTTTTACCATCTTCTGTTTTTGGACTATATAGTTCGATATTTACTTCTGCTTCATCAAAATTCATTTCTGTCGATACATTAACCAGGACATTACCTTTGCCTAAAATTGGTGAAAGCATTTCCATGAGGTCGCTTTCAAGTTTTTTTTCAAATTCTTTTTGTCTTTTTTCATTATTAGTACTTTTTTCATTTAACAAGGATTCAACATCAGTAGATTTAACTAGAGATCTTCCATCTTGATCTGTAATTTGCACTCCTGATGGTTTTAATCCTTGAATAGCACTAGCAACAAGGTGTTGGATACCATTAATTTGGCTTTCATTTAGTTCTTCACCATAATGAGTGGTAATTATTACAGAAGCTTTTGCTTCTTCATCTTCATCTTTAAATATACTTTTCTTAGGAAGTACAAGATGAACTTTGGCTGTTTTAATACTTTCTAAAGATGAAATTGTTCTTGCTAATTCACCTTCAAGTGCCCTAGTGTAATTAATTTTTTGATTAAAGTCAGATATATTAATATTTGATTTATCAAATATTTCAAAACCAACCCCATCACCCTTAGGGAGTCCTTTATTAGCCATTTCTAGTCTTAGCTTAGGAACAGAGACGCCGCTGACCATAATAGAATCTCCTTCTGGTGAAATTTTAAATTTAATTTTGTTTTTTTCTAAATATGAACTCATAGCGGCGGCGTCTGATTGTGATAATTCAGAATATAAAAGTGTATATTTAGGACTAAAAAATATTTGAAATAAAATTACTGTTATTGTTAAAACTGCAACTGCAATCAGAGCTAAGGTTTTGGTGTTCATCCCAAACATACCTCCTGAGTCAGTGCTCGAGCTCGTCTTACCTTCACCAATATTATTTGCTATGTCTGCTAGTTCAGTTGCCATCTATATCTCCGTTTTAAATTTGCATTCTGATTATTTCTTGATAACCATCTAAGAATTTATTTCTGATTTGAATAGCTAGTTCAGTTGCCATCGATGCTTTTTCCATAGTGACCATTACATCAGCGACATCGACATCACCGCCAGCGGCGTAATTTGCCATTTTAATTTCTGCTTGATCGTGCAGGTCTTTTAAATTATTCATTGCATTTGCAAAAGTTTCAGCAAAACTTCCGCTTTTTAGTGCGTTTGTATTGTCGTTATAACTTATACCGCCTTTCAACAGAGGCATTTCAATAGGTGGTAAATTAAATGCTACAGGTGTAATATCCATTGTCTAAATCTCCAAAGCCGCATTATACATACTCTTAAATATTTGAATAGTTTTAATATTGGCTTGATAACTAGATTTTGCAGTTAGAAGATCAACCATTTCTTTTTCAATAGATATATTCGGCATCTTTATATAGCCAGATTCGTCTGCATTTGGGTGTGATGGGTCATAAATTAATTTAAAATTGGATGGGTCTTCTTCTATTGAGCTAACGTGCACTCCGTTAATTTTTTTACTTTCTTCATCAAGGATACTGCCAAAGTTTACAACTTTGCGTCTGTAAGGTGAGTAGTTACCTTCAGAATCGTGTGTAGTGTTTATGTTTGCAAGGTTACCTGCAACTACATCCATTCTTGTTCTTTCGGCTAGTAAGGCACTTGTAGCAGTGTCAATAATATTCAAATCCATTTTTATCCACCTCTTACAATTGATCTCATATGATCAAAATATCTTTTAGTCATATTTGCAACACCTTTATACCTCATTCCTGTTTTAGCAAGTTCTGTCATTTCCTGATCTATATTTATTCCATTACCACTTCCAAATCGAGCATCTGATTGAGAGCTAATATTAGAAACCAAATCAGTAATTTCATAGACACTATTGCTCAAATGCTTATTATGAGTACGTTCAAGAGGGATATCACTAAGTCTAGAATTCTCTTCAGGGTTCCTAATAAGTTTTTTCAATTCTGATTCGAACTCTACTTTTTGTTTTTGGTAACCAGGCGTGTTTACATTAGCTATATTATTTGTGAGAGCTTTTGTTCTGTTGCCAAGGCCAGTTAAAGCTAGCTCCATTGTTGAGAGTGCGTCGACTTTTTGTGGGTAAATTTCTGAATAATCCATTATCTAGTCCAATTTTGAGAACTAAATACTTTATTGGCCCTATCTAGCCTGTTTTGTATAATTCAAAAGGCTTATCTTCGAGATTTTTCTAGTCTTTTTGGGGGATTTGACCCTCATTGCTGATTTTGGTTTAGATCGAGCTCTTCCCAGTAATGCTCGAGGATAATAGCCGCGGAGTACATATCCAATAAGGACTTGTTATCTTTATTGATTTTGACGCCCTTATTAGATAAAACCGCTTCTGCTTCCTTACTTGTGTAGCGCTCATCTATGAATATAAATTCAATTTTTGGGTATAAATCTTGTAGGGATTTCGTAGTTTTCTCAATAAAAACTAAAGTGTCCTTGCTACCTTTTTCTACATTAAAAGGTTTGCCAACTATAATTTTTTTAATTTCGAACTCTTTTTCAAGTTCGCTAATTTCTGTTGTGATATTTTTGGTGTCGATGGTTTTGAGTGCTTTTATAACAATACCCAAAGCATCACTGCGAGCGATACCGGTTCGAGCTTTTCCAATATCAAGAGCTAAAACAATTTCTAGCATTATCGGTTAAGTGAAAAAAGAATTATACTAGTGGCTGATAAAACGTTTAGGCTCTCTATGTCGTTTGCAAGCGGTATTGAGACTAATTGCGAACACTGTTCCTCAGCGTGTTTGCTCATTCCGTGCGCTTCGTTGCCGACTATAACCAAGGCATTTTTAAAAGGATTAAGCTGAATGTCTTTGTAGCTAATGCAGGCATGTGAGCTAGTGCCGATAATCTCAAGATTTTTGTTTTCTTCTTGGGATCTGGTTTTTAATTTATTAATGAGATCATCAAGATTTATGTAATTAATATTTCCACAAAAAATCGCTCCCATAGAACTTCTGATAAGTTTTGGGTTATAGATATCGACGCAGGTTTCACTGAGGTAGATTGATTTTACACCAGCCGCTAACGCTGTCCTGATGATAGATCCAAGGTTACCAGGGTCTTGAACATTTTCACAAAAAAGATAAATATCACTTGTTTGTGTTTTTGGGGTTTGGGAGTTTTGTAGATTTAATCCTAATTGGCTTGCTTCTCTGTTTATAACAAAATCAGTCATAGACAGTTTTTGGGCGATAGCAACTACAGGTGGTGGGTTTTCAGTCGTGGCGATTTTGCCGAGTAGATCTTTTTCGATTAAAAAACTTTCAGTTGAGAATTGCAATTGAGGATTTAGATTTTTGAGAGTCTCGGGATCATCATAAAAAACATACTTGACTTCTACTCCGCGCTTGAGAGCTTCTTCTAGAAGGTTTTTACCTTCAATTAAAAACATATTTAGCTCGTTGCGCTCTTTTTTTTGGTGCAAAGATTTTGCAAGCTTGATATATTGATTTTCTTTACTAGTTATTTCTTCACTCACGATCTGCATGGCTGTAATTTAGTAGGCATAACCTTCTATGACTTCAGGATGGGGATTTATATCATTTAGCGCGCAGTATTTTATATATTCATCTGCAGATTTTTCGTAATGGTTTTGGTATTTTTTTTCGTTTTCTATCATTTTGAGATAGTTTTTTAGATCCTCAAAAGATTTTTGTCTATCAAAAATTTGCCTATCGGTTTGATCAAAGTTTTTATCGTTGATTAGGTGGTATAAGGCTTTGCTAGCGAGTTCTATGTCTTTGCGGCGACCGTAGATCTTAAGAATCACAAGATCATCGCCAATTTTAACTCCTCTAAGCTCGACAGCAAACTCCTTAAAACAAAATTCTATTTCCGAAACGCTTAAAGAGTTGAGCATTTCTTTTGCTATTGTGGCTGTTGCAAAGACTCTCATGTTTTTAGCTACTCCCACTCGATAGTTCCGGGTGGTTTGCTAGTTATATCATAAACCACTCTATTAACTCCATCAACCTCGTTTATGATTCTAGTTGAAATTTTTTCTAATAAATCATAGGGTAATCTTGCCCAATCGGCTGTCATTGCGTCTTTTGAGGTCACCGCCCGCAAAACCATTGGGTGCTCATAACTGCGATTATCTCCCATTACCCCTACGGATTTTATAGGTAATAATACAGTAAGCACTTGCCAGACTAAACCCATAGCTTGAGCTTTTTTCAGCTCTTCATGCGTGATCTTATCTGCCTGACGCACCATGGCGATTTTTTCTGCTGTAATATCACCAATCACTCTAATTGCAAGCCCTGGCCCAGGAAAGGGATGACGCAGTTTAATCGAGTCTGGAAGTCCAAGCTCCCCAGCAAGCTCCCTGACTTCGTCTTTAAATAAAGTTGATAAAGGTTCAATCAGTTCAAACGGTAAATCATCGGGCAAACCACCGACGTTATGATGTGATTTTATCGTGGCAGCTATGCGTTTACCGGTTTGGGGATTTATTCTCACTCCCGAAGATTCGATAATATCTGAATATAGAGTTCCTTGAGCTAGATATTTTATATCATGATCAAGTATTTTGATCTCGTCATTAAAAGTATCAATAAATTCTTTGCCAATAATTTTTCTTTTTTGCTCTGGATCACTGATGCCAGCCAGCTTACTCAGAAATCTATCTTTAGCATCGATAGTTACAAGGTTAATATCAAAATCTTTTTCAAAAATTCTTACCAGATCTTCGCTCTCGCCTGCTCTCATAAAACCGTGATCAATATACATGCAAATTAACTGATCGCCAATTGCTTTTTTGAGTAAAAAAGCAAGAGTTGAGCTGTCGACGCCGCCAGATAAAGCTAGTAAAACTTTTTTATCGTTTACTTTTTCTTGGATCTTGATAATTTCTTGCTCCATGAAATTATGCATATCCCAATCTCTAGGAGCTTTTGCGATATTGGTAACAAAGTTTTCAATAATTGAATTGCCCATTTCGGTATGCTCTACTTCTGGATGGAATTGAAGTCCGTAGATTTTTAACTCAGGATTTTCAAAAGCCGCTATTTCAGCATTGTTTGTTTTGCCGGTCATATGAAACCCTTTAGGCATCTTGGTTACATGGTCGCCATGGCTCATCCAGGCTGTGATATTTCTGGATTTTATGTTTTGGAAAATACCTTCATTTTTGGTTATTTCCAAAGAGGATTTACCGTACTCTTTTAACTGAGCTTTTTGAACTTCTCCGCCAAGTTGGTGCGCTATAAGTTGCATACCATAACAAATACCTAGGATTGGTACTTGGCAATTAATAATTCTTGGATCGCATAATAAAGCTTCTTGATCATAGATACTATTAGGACCACCTGAAAATATAATTCCTGATATTTCGCCATTGTCTATAGCAGTTTGGATTTTTTCATAGGGGTAATCAAAATTCTTAACTTCAGAAAAAACTTTTAGCTTGCGAATCTGCTTGGTGATTAATTCTGTGTATTGAGACCCAAAATCTAGTATTAAAATTTTTGATTGACTTGTGGCAATCTTCATTACTAATATTTTAGCATTTAAATTTTAATTGTTAGGAATTTTCCCTTGGCAATAAAGTATCAAATCTACGAATTCTCTGGCAGAGCCATGTCCGCCAGCACTATCTGTAATATAGTGAATATGTTTTTTGACACTGAAATGTGAATTAGGTGGGCAGGCTGATAATCCTGCTTGCTCTAAAACAGGCACATCAAGAGCATCATCGCCAATAAATGCAATTTCATCTTGTGTAATATTATATTTTTGCATTACTGTTTGCATAATGCTCCATTTATCTTCTGAGCCAGTATAAACATCATCCTCAAAACCAAATCCTTGAAAGCGCTTGTGGACACTGGGGCTTTTTCGAGCTGATATAATACAAACTTTTATTCCAAATTTTATTGCCATTCTAAGTCCATATCCATCAAGAGAACAAAACTTTTTAAATACTTCCCCTTCTTCATTTATATACACAGAAGAATCTGTTAAAACTCCATCTACATCAAAACCGATTAATTTTATTTTTTCCGCGCGTGATTTTAATCCTTCAGAAATATTTTCAAACATAAGTATATTTTATATTAAAATAACCAAACCAGCACTAACAGCACTTTCTGCGTCAATAAAATAATCTATTTAATTAAACTTAGTAATCAAAAGGTAGTGATTGTAAATCAGCCTTATACATCTGCATTAGCAATACATTGTTCTCAAGTACTGTAATGCCTTGCTCATTTAGTTTTTCTGCTTTTGTAAGAGCCATCGCCGCTGGTATATTGCCGTCTTCTAGTCTTATATGTTTGCTTATTTTATCCATTACTACCGCTCCATACTCAGCGCCTATAAGCTCTGGGTATTCAGATTCCATGCAGTGAGTCCAGCGATAAGAGTCATCGAGCTCTTCAATTACAGCAAGCCCATCTGGCTGTCCAAGATTTATATGAAAATAAATCTTTTCTTGCTCAAGATTCGCTTCAGGACAGAGTTCTGCTAAAAATAAAATTGGGTTTCGCCTATCACTCTGCCAGCTTAATAAGGCGCGATGACGTTTGTTTTTTTTGCTGGTGATTTTAACAAACCCAAACAAATTCACCATTTGATTTCTACTTTTAAGGACGAACTCATAGTTAAATTCTTTTGTTTCTTTGTTTACTATGATTTCATCATCTAATAATTCAAGTTGTTGTCTTTGAGTTTGGATTTCTAAAAACAAATCCGATCCAGGCATAAGAGTCTTGAGCTGTTTATCAAGCTCGCCTAATAAAAATTGTTTGCGATTAATTTGTAATTTTAGGTCATATCCTGGGAAAAGCATATCCAGACTGGCTTGGTTTAGCTTGCTAATGTCGTTACTGAGTAGTTCAAGAAGTATATGCCTAAAACTAGTTAATCCTTCCCAAAGCTTTATCCTTTCTTGCCAGATGGTTTCTTTAGTGTGCATTAGGCAGTAATCTCTTCTTCGTTATCGCTGATTTGTCTAGGTCTAATAAATTCTACTTCACTGGGAGCCGCTTTGCGCAAGATGGTTTGCAGTTCGATTCCGTTTTGAGAAAGTTTGAAATTTTCAGTGAAGTATTTAGAAGTATGCAGAATATTTGAATTGCCATCTTTAGTGCGTTTTACAAGTCCCATATCTATTAATTCTTTAACATGCTCATAAACGCCACCACCGCGAATTTTGACAAGGTCGCTTTGGAGCATAGGTTCTTTTAGAGCAATCGTAGAGAGGGTTCTTAAAACAGCTGTTCTTAGTTCAATAGGCAAAATGTTTTCTGTTAGATCCTCGAACTGATCGTTTATCTGCATGCAATAGCCATTAGAAGTATCTATGATTATCCCACCATCACGTTCTTCGTACTCTTGTACAAGCTGTGATAAACATTGTCTAACTAGGTCCAGGTCTGCTTCTGCTTGCTGGGCAATGCTTTCTGCGCCTCTAGGCTTATCACTCAAAAACAAAATAGCTTCGATTTTTGATTTGAGATTTCTGATTTTGGTTTTTTTGGCATCATCAATTATATGCTTGATGCTTAGGCTTTCTTGTTCAAATCCACTTGAGGACTGGGCTGGCTCTTGCGTTTCGTTTTTTAAGTTTTCTGGCTGATCAACCATAAAATCAAAGCCAGAGCTTGGAATAAATTTATTTATCTCTTCAAGAGTTTTTTCAAATTCTTGGCTTAAAGAAGGATCTAGATTAATTTCGTTTTGATTCTGGTTCATGTATCCATAGCTCCCCATAAAAATTTTCTTGTTTAAATTCAATTTGATGCTCGTGCGCTAAAAATAAAATAGCTAAAAAAGCATTAGACCAACAGCCAAGCATCCTTACTATCGATTCGAATTCTAACTTATCGCCATCTACAATGTGCTCAGGGAGAATGATATTGAGCCGTTCAATAGCCGCTTCTAAATTTTCAGCATGAGTTAATTCCATAATATCATCGCCAACTTCAGGCGCGATAATACTATAATTTTCTAGATCAAAAAGTCTTTGTTGCTTGCGATAAATGCGGTTTTCTTCTTCTTCTTTAGCTTCTTGCAGAGCTTGAATGAGATCTTTTAAAGTAAGTTTTCTAAAGCGTTTTGCTTTTTGGATGTATTTTCTACGGATAGCCGCTTCAAGATCGTTAAAGGTGATTTGTTTGATTTGGTTATTAGCGAGCTCTTCTTCAAGAAGATAATTATCATCAAGTTCTCTGTGGATGCCGATATTTAGAGCTTCGCTACTCTGCATAGCTAAAATATCACTTTTCATGCGGAGCAATACAGAAGCATAAAAAATTGCTCTACCAGCTTCTTTTAGGCAGTCAGTAGGGTTTTGATTTATGGCGCTGAGATATTTAGAAGTTACTTTTTCTAGATTAATATCCCAAGGATCTAGGTCTCCTTCTTTAGCCATATCTACTAAGATTTCAAGGCTAGCATCATCTAGATTAGCTTTTATGTGATCTAGATCATTCTCAAAAACCTCCATGCCCTGGTTGTAGAACTCTTGTTTATTAATGGATGCTAGCTTTTGTTGTTTCATCAGGCAGTAACAAGCTCTCCTTCTTGATCACTGTGATCTATATTTTGTACCCCGATTACTCTACTGAAGCCTCGTTTGTTGACTGATACACCAATCGCTCTATCCGCTTGCTCTAGCATTGGTCTGCGGTGAGTTACCACTAAAAATTGAGTAGTTTTATTTCTGATGGTGTCATGGGAATTTCTTCTAATTTTGTGAGCTAGTCTATCGACATTAACCCCATCCAGAGCAGAATCTACTTCATCAAAAGCATAAAAAGGTGCTGGATTGCACTGTTGGAGCGCAAATAAAAAGCTTAAAGCAGTAAGAGATTTTTCTCCTCCGCTCATTGCTTCTAGTCTTTGCATTTTTTTGCCTCGCGGCTGAGCTTTTATAATGAGTCCGCCATTGAATATTTCCGCTGGATCTTCTAAAATTAGCTCCCCTTGCCCGAATGATAGGTCTGCAAAAATTTCTCTAAAATAAGTATCGATCTTGTTGAAGTTTTCTAAGAATGCGTTTTGCTTTTCGTTTTTGTAACTATTGATTTTATCAAGTAGCATCTGTCTTTCTTCTTCAAGTGTAACTTGCTTGCTGACTATTTCTTCACGTCTAATATTAACTTCTTCATATTCATGAATAGCATGCATGTTAACAGGCTCCATGGCTCGCATTTGTTTTTCTATTTTTGTAAGCTCAGCTTGCAGTTTAGAAATATCTTCTTCAGGAAGATCCAATTCTTCAAGCTCAGGATGCTCTTTTAGCTCCTCAAGAAGCTGGCTTAAGTGTTCGTTAATTGTAATCAAGCGTTTTTTATTTTCTACGATTTTGATGGCTGTCGATTCTATAGTGCTTGAAATCTCTCCTTTGCGCTGACCGAGTTTTATTAGGCTATCGGAAATTGTGTCTCTTTGGCTATGATGTTCATGCAATAAGGCTTTTAGCTCCTCGATTTCTTTTTCGATAGCTTGTAGCTTTGTATTATATTCGTTTATCAAATCTTGATGAATAGGTTTTTTAGCTATTAATTCAGACACTTCTGCTTGTGAGCTTGCGATTTTAGCTTCGAGCTTGTCGATATTTTGGTTATTAAAGTTTTTTTCTACCTCAAGGCTTTTTGATTCATTAATCACATTATTAAGCATGGATTGGTAGCGCTTAATCTCTACTTCAATTTCTCTGCTCTCTTGGATAATGGCTTCAAGCTTAGAATCTTTCATCTCACCAGCAAGCTCTTGCAGTCCAGATTCTTCAGCATGAATTTTACTATCGAAGCCATTAATCTTTTGTTCGATTTTTTCTTTTTCTTGACTTATATTTTCTATTTGGCTAGCACAGATAGTGAGCTTTTCTTTTTCTTTTTGATAGGCTTCTTGCAAGTTTTGTAATTGAGCCTCAGAAATGCCGCTTTTAGCTTGCATAGAGCTGAGCTTGTCTCTTAGCTTTTCAAGTTTTTCTTGGTTTTCTTCAAGCTGGGTTTCTAGATTTGAGTATTCTTCTTTTAGTTGTTTGATAAAACTCTCTAATTCTTTTTGTTGTTCTTCTAATCTGATTTTTTCTCTTTCAGTATCAGCTCCAAAATGTATATTAGATTTTACAGCCTCACCGCCAGTCATAGCGCCGCTTCGCTCGACAAGATCACCTTGGACCGTGACCATTCGGTAGCGCCCAATTAATTTACGAGATACTTCAAGATTTTTTACTACTAAAGTATCAGCAAAAGCATATGAAAAAGCATCTTTATACTCTTCATCAAATTGAACAAGATTAATAGCCCAATCAATGACCCCAGCTTCTTTTGGTAAAGGGTAGCTTTGCCCAGTCCGCATTTTATTAAGAGGCAAGAAAGTCGCTCTGCCAGCTCGTTTCTCACGCAAAAATTCGATTGCTTCCTGCGCTACGTAGTCATCATCCACAACAACAGCTCTTAATCTTGCTCCAGCAGCGGTTTCCACCGCCATTTGGTATTCACCCTCGACTCTACCTAATTGTGCAAGCGTACCGTGAACACCATCAATTTTAAGAACCAGCTCGACAGCCTTGCCAAAACCGGCAGCTGATGCCGCTTGCTCTTGACCTTCTAGCTTAGCTAGCTCGCTAACTATTTTACGGAGCTTAAGCTCCTGATTATTGATTTCAGTTTTTGTGTCTCTTGCTTCTTCTTTTAGAGTTTGGATATTTCTACTAGTAAAATTTATTTCTTCTTTTAGATCGACTCCACCAACCGTATCAAAACTAGTTTGCAGGGCTTGTATTTTATTAGTGATGCTCTCAGCTTCCAGTCTATGTTTTGTGATGTCTTGGCTGAGCATGTTAATTTTTTCATCGAGCCGAGCTTTTTGTTCATCGAGTTTAGACTTTTGGGATTTAAGTTCGCTGATGCGGTCTTGAGTCTCAATTACAGTCTGGGTGCTAAGGTTGCTGTTTTTACTTTTGCTAATGATTTGTTGCTGGAGGTTTTCGTAGCAGAGCTCCTCTTCGCTGATATTTTTCCTAATGGTGTCGATTTCTTGAGTAAATTCTTGCGATTTGAATTCAATATTTTTTAGAGATCTTTTGAGTTCTTTAATTTCATTTTTTATATTTTCTTGCTCTTGTTCTTCGTCATTAATCTGCTTATCTAAGTATTCAAGAGTGCTTTGTTCGCGTGCGATAGTTTCTTTTAGTTCTTCTTTTGATCCTTGCAAAAACTTTTCTTTGCCGGCCCCCAGCTCCTCGATTTCTTTTGAGAGTCTATTTAGCTCTGCTTGAGCTGTTGACATCTGTTCATTAATTTCGATTTGTTCAGTTTGTAGGTTATTTTTTAGAGTTTTTAGATCTTCAAGTTCATTTTCGGTTTTTTGTTTTTCGTTTCTTACTTGTCTGATACGCACCGCTAAAAACTGTCTTTCAAGCTCGATACGTTTAGCTTTTAGTTCTTGATATTTTAGAGCTTGCTCGCGCTGGTGTTGGAGCTGATCTAATCTATCTTGCAATTCTTTAAGGATAGTTTCTTGCTGTTCGATTCTCTCAAGTACAATCTGTAATTCGTTTCCAGCGAGTTCTATTTTTCTATCAAATTCAGCGACACCAGCAATTTCATCGATAATTTTTCTTCTATCGACAGGATTCATGCTTATAATAGAAGCTACATCTCCCTGCATGACTACGTTATAGCCCTTGGGGCTGATGTTGTAGCGAGCAAGGCGATCATGAATTTCTCTTAGTGTTGATGGGTTATCGTTTAAAAAATATTTTGAATCGTAGCCGTCTTTTTTGACTCGAATTTTTCTGAGTATAGAAACTTCCTCATTAGTCTGTTCATTAACGAAAATAACTTTTACTGCGCACTCAGGTCTGCCTGTTAGGTTATTAATTAGGTCAGTTAGTTTTTCGGCGCGCATGGTGCGGGTGCTAGTAAGACCAAGCGCGAACATCAAGGAATCAATAACATTGGATTTGCCAGAACCATTAGGACCCGAAACGGCAGTGAAACCATCGAGGATGGGTATGGTAGTTTTCTCACCAAAACTTTTAAAATTATCTAGTTCTATTTCTTTAATTCTCATTTTGATTTGTATTGCTACTAGATCTAGTGTTTATATATCTAATTAGACGTTTGAAACTCCAAATTGCTCCTGAGTTTAAGACTAATTCAGCCCTCTCTATTATGCAAGAGAGACTTATATTAACTAGATTAATTTTAGCTTATGAAGCCAGTAAAAATAGTTAAGGGCTTAACTGATTATCTTATCCCTCGGGACATTGTCTACGAATTGCTCTTTAACCTAGATAATACGGACTGATTCCTGGCATTATCTTGATAAAAGAGCAATTCGTAGACAATGTCTATAAATGGAATTATCATTGTTCTAAACACTAGATCTAGCGTACTCCACCATAAAAAGGCACAAATATATGACCCAACAACAAGCACTAGGAATACAAAGGCCCGAAATCGACCAGCAGGTTAATCAGCAAAATGCTGTTCAGCACAAAACTATAGTTGAAGCTCTTTCGGCAAATGATATCGATGGTGCGCGTGATTTACTCTTGGATCAAATCAAATTAAAAGTAGGCCAAAAATCTAGTTGGGACTCACCTCAGTACCGCGGTGATAAAGGAGTGCAAAAAAGTGTGGAGCTTGATTATACGCGGGATTCTAAGCTTACTTTTTTTGGACTCGAGACTCTGCGCGATCGTTATTTTTTAAAAGATGCTAAAGGTGAAATTTGCGAAGATCCGCAGATATTTTTTGCAAGAGTCGCTACAGGTGTGGCGCGCGGTGACAAAGAACTAGCGCAAGATTTATATGATTTAATGTCAAAAAATTGGTTTATGCCAGCTACTCCGATTTTGGTTAATTCAGCAACTAGCCGCGGAGCTCCGATTAGCTGTTTTCTAAACACAGTTGGTGACTCGATTTCCGATATTTTTAAAACCTATGAAGAAAATGCTTTTTTGGCAAAAGGTGGCGGTGGTATTGGTACTAACTGGTCAAATGTACGCGGCCATAATTCTAAGCTATCAACAGGCGGCACTTCTTCAGGGACTATACCCTTTTTAAAAGTTATGGATAGCGCTACCTTAGCGGTTTCTCAAGGAAATACGCGTAGAGGTGCGGCGGCTGTTTATATGCGCATTGATCACCCTGATATAGAAGAGTTTGTTGATATTCGTCGTCCGACTGGCGGTGATGAGAACAGACGCTGTCTTAATCTGCATCATAGCGTTATTGTTACTGATGAATTCATGCGTGCAGTTCGCGCTAAGACTAAGTTTGAATTGCGTTGTCCGCATACTGGCACTGTAGATCGTAGTATAGATGCTTTTGATCTTTGGAAAAAAATCCTCAAAAACCGCGTGGAGACTGGTGAGCCTTATATTATGTTTTTGGATACAGTAAATAAAGCTGTTCCTCAGCATCATCGTGAAAAAGGTCTTATGGTCAATCAATCTAATCTCTGCTCAGAGATTACTTTGCCGACCAATCGTGAGCGTACGGCGGTTTGTTGTTTAGGTTCGCTTAATTTAGAGAAGTGGGATGAGTGGGAGAAAGATAAAGAGTTTGTCATTTATACTGCTGTAAAAGCCTTGGATAATATTCTTGATAATTTTATTCAGCATGTTGATTCTCGGGATTATAAAAGAGCAGTGTATTCAGCTAAGCAAGAGCGTTCTATTGGCTTAGGTGTGATGGGTTATCATGGCATGCTTATGAAAAATGCTATTCCTTTTGAAAGTGTGGCGGCTAGATCTTTTAATAAAATAGTTTTTAAGGCTATCCATGAAAATGCAATAAAAGCTAGTGAGAAACTGGGTCTTGAGCGTGGTCCTTGCCCTGATGGTGGCACTCGTCGTAATAGTTATGTGATGGCGATCGCCCCTACTGCTAATATTTCGGTGATTTGTGGCGGTGCGAGCCCTTGTATAGAGCCGATCGCGGGTAACGCCTACTTACAAAAAACTTTAAGTGGTAGTTTTTTGGTGAAGAATCCTTACTTAGAAGAGCTCTTAGTTAAAAAAGGCCAAAACACGCCAGAGATTTGGAGAAGTATTATTGAATATAAAGGGAGTATTCAGCATTTGGATTTCTTGAGCGAAGAAGAGAAAAAAGTATTTAAAACAGCCTATGAATTAAATATGATGGAACTCGTTCAGCAAGCGGGTGACAGACAGCCATATATTTGCCAAGCTCAGTCTTTGAATTTGTTTTTCAAATCTCCTATTAGTGGTAAATTCCTTAATGAAGTGCATCTCAAGGCTCATGAGATTGGAGTAAAAACTCTTTACTATTTAAGATCAGAATCGGTTATTGAAGCTGATTCGATCGACAGTGCTTCAGTAAGAAGGCAAGTTGGCACTTCAACTAGTGGCGGTAATTACGAAGAGTGTGCCGTGTGTCAGTAGTTAACTATGGATAAAAACGATCTAAAAAAAGCCATGCAAGCCGCTCAAGATCTACAAATAGATCTTGTAAAAGCGCAAGCAGAATTGATTCACACTGAAATCAAAGGACAATCTAAAGATGGCAACGTTGTCGTTTTTATGAATGCCCAAGGTGAGTATCATGCTGTCAAAATCAAGCCAGAACTCTTGGCGCAAGGTTTAACAGCACTTGAAAAAGGAATTTTACAAGCTCTAAAAAGCGCAAGCATTCAAGCAAGCAATATCACAAAAGAGCGCCTTGAAAAAATTTCTAAAGGCATAGGGCTTTAACTAGGGCGATGGAGTATACCAAGGAGCTTTCTAATTTAATCGAGGAATTCCGTAAATTTCCTAGCATAGGCCCTAAATCCGCTCAGAGAATGGCTTTTGCGCTACTTAAAAAAACTCCAGAGCAAGTAGAAAAGTTTGTGCGAGTTTTAAGAGACGCAAAAGAAAAAATTCAATATTGCTCAAAATGTTTTAATTTGACTTCTAACCCAATCTGCGAGATTTGTTTGGATCCACGCAGGCATAAATATCAAATCTGCGTAGTTGAATCGGTAAAAGACTTAGCAGCTCTTGAGCGCACTCATGATTATCACGGTCTCTATCATGTTTTGGGTGGGGTTATTTCCCCGCTGGATGGCATTGGGGCAGATGATCTAAATATCAGTCCACTTTTACAGCGACTAACTGCTATGCAAGATCAAAATTCTGGTTTTGATCATATTGAAATAATTCTAGCGATTAGCTTAAGTACTGAAGGTGAGGCCACTATGCTTTATATAAAACGTTTATTGGAATTGCAGTTCCAGCTAAAATTATCAAATTTAGAAATCAAATTAACTAGATTAGCTCACGGTCTGCCTGTGGGCGCTGATCTAGATTATACCGATGAAATAACTCTCTCAAAAGCGCTTGAATCCAGGGTTTTAGCCTGATTGACCTATTTGTGATAAAATCTTTTATCATGAACTTTTCGATTAATCAAGTAAAACAAATAGCAAAATTGGCGAAGTTGAGTCTTTCGGATCAGGATATAGAAAAATATTCTAAAGATCTAAATCAAATTCTTGCTTATGTTGAGCAGTTACAAGAGTTAGACACTGAAGGTGTTGAGCCGATGTTGGGTGCTGTGCAAAACCAAAAAGCTCTCAGAGAAGATATCGTTATAAATAGTGGACTGCAAGAAAAAATGCTTGCTAATGCCCCAGATTCCGAGGATACAGCTATTAAAGTTTCTCAAATGAGTTAGTTTATGAAGAAGTATGTTTTTGTTACTGGTGGAGTTGTAAGTAGCCTAGGAAAAGGTATTGTAGCCGCTTCTTTGGGTAATTTATTAACTGCTCGTGGTTATAAAGTATCTATCCAAAAACTTGATCCTTACCTTAATGTCGATCCTGGTACTATGAACCCTTATCAACACGGTGAAGTGTTTGTGACAGAGGATGGAGCCGAGACGGATTTGGATCTTGGTCACTACGAAAGATTTATTAACACTAACCTTAAACAGTCTAATAGCGTGACTTCTGGAAGAATCTACTTAGACGTTATTTCTAAAGAACGGAAGGGTGATTATTTAGGTGCTACAGTACAGATGGTTCCGCATGTGACTAATGAGATAAAAGAAAAAATTAAGCAAGCCGCTGAGAGTACCGGCGCCGAGATCTTAATTGTGGAAGTAGGCGGAACAGTCGGTGATATAGAAAGTTCTATTTTTATTGAAGCGATTAGGCAATTCAAAAACGACGTCTCCAAAAACGACACAGCTTATATCCATGTGACTCTTGTTCCTCACCTGAAAGCTGCTGATGAGCTAAAAACTAAGCCTACTCAGCATAGCGTCGAGTTACTTAGATCTAAAGGTATTCAGCCTGACGTTTTGGTTTTGCGCTCTGATCGTAATATACCGAAGTCTCTTCGCGAAAAGCTCAGTCTGTTTACTGATGTGCCTTCTAGCTGTATCATCGAAAGTAAAGATTGTAGAAGTATTTATGAAGTACCTGTCGTTATGCAAAACGAAGGACTCGCTTCAAGAATTCTAGAAAAACTAAATCTTGAAAATCAAGTCCCTGACTTAAGTGCCTGGAAAGATATAGTCCATAAAATTATTGAGCCTCAAAAAGGTGTACTAAAAATTGGACTTGTTGGTAAGTATGTAAAACTTTCTGACGCTTATATTTCTGTAAATGAGTCTATTATTCATGCTTGTGCTAGTCAAGGTTATGGCGTGGATTTAAAAATGGTTTTATCAGATGATCTTACTTCTATGCAAAAAGCAGAAGAAAATCTGTGCGGTTTAGATGCGATCGTTGTCCCAGGTGGGTTTGGTGATAGAGGTATTGAAGGTAAGCTCATCGCTATTGAGTGGGCACGTCTTAATAAAAAACCTCTTCTTGGGCTTTGTCTTGGTTTGCAATGTGTGGTTATTGAATATGCTCGTAATGTTCTTGGCTTAAAAGACGCTAATAGTGTTGAGTTTAATTCTGGTAGTTCTAATCCAGTTATTCATTTAATGGAAGCCCAAAAATGTGTTCAAGACAAGGGAGCTACCATGCGATTAGGGACTTATCCTTGTAAGCTAATACCAGGTACTATTGCTTATGATCTGTATCAAGCTGAAAGATCAGCTGATGGTATTATTACAGAGCGTCATCGTCATCGTTATGAGTTTAATAATGCTTACCGGAAACCTCTTGAGGACTCTGGTTTGAAGATTTCAGGTTTATCACCTGATGGAGAATTGGTAGAAATAGTTGAGCTAAAAGATCATCCTTATTTGGTAGCTTGTCAATTCCATCCAGAGTTTTTATCCAGACCAGGTAAGCCTCATCCGCTCTTTCTAGGTCTTATAAAAGCCGCTATTAATCTGGTTTCTCCAAGCTTAGCTTAGTTTACCAAATCTGATATCTGCTTATATCAGCTTCTTGTCTTTGGTGATCCCATTCACTGGATTCAAAAATTGTGAATAAAAACATCATTAATACTAATCTTCTAAGCCCCATTTGATTTACATTTCTTGTAGATTCTGTTTTTGATCCAAATACGTTTTCTAATGTGCCTGCAAGAGAATTAGTGCCCCCACTAATCATATTTGCAAGATTTTTTAAATCTTGAAAATCATTAATACCATTACCATCACTATCAATAGCTGGGTCCACTACTCCATCACCATCATAATCAAATCCAGCCTTATCCAAAGCATCTTTAAATGCCTGTTTGATATCAAAATTATTATTATCTTCTATATTAGTCAGATCATTTGTATAGTTTTTTATAGATTCTTTAAAACCATCGATTAATTCAACTTGTTTAGTATTAAGATAGTTAATTTGATCAATATCATCAGGTTTATTTATGCAGGCTTGATTAATATCGTTATTAAAACTAGAAAATCTCTCCATAATACTTCCTGTTGTTGGATTTGAGGAGTTTCCATTATCACCATACAAAAGGTCATATACTTTGCTAATTTTTTCTTGTAACCAGTTTACTTCTATATTTTCGGGTGGATTTAATATTAATGCTTGTAAATTACGTGAGGATAATTCTAAATAGTTTTTTGTGTTGGTGAGTCCCATGTTACTGATTTTGTTATTATTATTGATTGACTGAGGATTCATTAATTCAGGTAAATCGGTTTCAATTTGATTTAGTGTTTGTTCTAAATTTTCTATTCTAAATTCAAAACCAGATTCGGTTCCTGATAATATATTTAACTTTTTAATTGTTGTATTGTGATTTATTAGACTATTTTTGGCAATATTTGTCTCTGTTCTTGATTGTGATTTGTTTTCAAGAAATTTTTTTATAATAGGAACGAAGGTATTTTTTATAGCAGTTATAAATTTTTGACTTCTGGTACTATCATTAGGCAACTCTTTTAGATCATTATCAAGTTTTTTAAGGAAACTAGATTTTTCAGTAAGCCAATTTTCATCTGGATGCTCAGTCTCTAAAATTGAAGAAGCTCTGTCCAATGCCTGATTTCCTATACTTACTATTACAGATGATAATAGACTAGGCCCTATCATCGGAGGAATTGGTTCTTCGATTTCAGGCATAGTACCATCTGATCTTGGTTCTGGGAGTTTTTTGTTGAAGTGTTGGGAATTTAATTTATTAGCTTCTTGCATCTCTAGACCATATAAAGCTCTATGAGTATTGAAAAACTTGGAACTTTCAGTCATTTCAGCTTGAATTTTTGTAAGGTTTTCATCAGTATATGCACTCAGACTTTCTGGCCATGGATCAAAACTAAATTTCTTTTGTAAATTTGGATTTAGAGAATTAAATTTTTCTAGGATTGATGTTATATTTTTATCTTCCTGCGCGCTATAGTTTTTAATAGCCTGTCCAAACTCCTTAATTTCACTAGCGTATTCTTTGTTAGATTCTTTTATTTGATCTTTAAGTAATAAATCTAACCGATCTAACAATTTTCGTATATTTTTTGAGATGGTATCTTTTTGATTCGAATCTAAAGAATCAGTATTATTTTTTAGATAGTTTTCAAGATATAGAGCACTGTTCAGAGGATTATTCCTTAAATATTTTTGGAGATTGTTTTTTGCAGGCTTATCATAACCGTAACTAATTAGGTTTTTTGTAGTTTCACCAAGATTATAAATCTGCTCCTCTAGGCTAGAAAAAATTTTATTTATGTTATTAGTATCTCCATGATCATTGTTTTTGCCTATTAGGATATCAAAAACAGAACGTTGGTCCTCATAATAAATAGGCGTATTTATTTTTAGGTTTTCTTCAAATAATTTTAAGGCAATTTCTTTTTTATCTGTTAGATTATAGTGTTTACCTGCGATTTCAAATAAATTTTCTTGATTGAGAATTTTTAGAAAATCACCAGAATTTTTTATTTTTTTTAAATCATCTTGATTGAGATTTTTTTCTTCAATAATTGTTTCTATTAACTCTGGACTAAGTTTTAGTTTGAAGTTTTTTATCAAATTACTAATATTACTATTGACCGCATTAAAGTTAACAGCAAAGCTTGTGTTGTCTAAAGTAATATTTTCAAGGTCGTTTTCCCACTCTGAATCACCAAAAGCATCTCTAATAGAGATTTCTAATTGTTTTAGTCCATGTCTTAGGAAGGCTTCATTATCTGTAATATCAATAAGTTTGTTTGGGGGGATGTAATTTTGCAAATGTTCTTTAAATAATTTTTCTATAACTTCATCTTGGTTTATATTTTGCCCACTTAAAATTGTCACAATTTCATTTACATCATCTACTAATCCAAAAATTTGACTATCATTTTTAAAATCTTTTCTATCGCGCCCTTTGCTTATTAGGATGCTATTAAGTGTGCTCTCACTAAATTTTATTTGTTTCTCATCAAATAATTTTTTTAGATAGTTTTCTTTACTCCAAGAATTTGGTCCAGACTCAGTTTCGTAAGCGGTTTTCAATTCATTGGTGTATCTATTATAAATATTTTCATCATTTATATTTCTTTTTTGTGTACTAAAAAAGTATTTAGGTTTGTCAGTGGTTCCATTTGAGAATTCCTTACCTCTCTCTCCTATTAATCCAAAAATATCATTTTCTATTTTTAAATCTAATCCACTTAGTGAAAATTGATTACCAAAATATATATCAACTATATCTCGTGCTATTTGATCAAAATCTAAAACTTGATTTTCAAAATTATTGACTAAGCTCATGACATCGTCATAACTATTAGCATTTGATAGGGCAGAATCTAAAGGATTTAATTCTGCTTTTTTTGTTTGAATTACATCAAAAAGATTTTCTATATTATCAGCGATATCATTTTTGATATTATCAATGTTTTTTTCTAATTTTGTTTTGATTTGATTTAGCCTAAAAGGTGCCCCCTGAAAAAGCACATTTTGATTTTCTATCCACGGTGGTTGACTATCGTTTTTTTCAATCGTATGAATTGCTAAAGTAGTCTCTTCTAAGGCACCATTTTGTAAAACAGTAAAGCTTTTTGCCCCAGTTCCTTCAAAACCAATAGTGTTATTAATAAATCCAAGTAAATCTGTGGCCCTATTTAACAAAGTAGAATTAATTTGTTCTACTCCAATATTTGCATTGTTTCTTGGATCCTTATAAGAAACCATGATAGTATTCATACAAGCTTTGTTTAATACTTGGTTAAGCCAAAAACCTTTGTATTTTAGCCATTTTTTTCATTTTTTGCTAAGATTTTATAGGATATTTCAAATGTCTGATAACTTGGAAATAAAAAATCAAATTTTTGTTTTGGCGTGTCCGCGAGATGATGGTACTCTTGCGATTTTATGTCGCACTGGTGGTTCTAGCCCAGGACCAGCTACTTGTAATAGTAAGAAAAATGCCATGCGCCTAAAAACCAAGCTCAGCAACGATCCTAGGGGTATTGCCAACCATAGAGCTATGGAACTAATCAAGAACCTCTTTGTTTATAAGTTAGATGCCTCTATCGAACCGATTTGGGAGCAAGGCTCGCTCTGGGCGTATTTACCCCAAGATAAAGCCAAATGTGTCGAATCTATTTTTTAAGCTCGCCCTTAATGCTAAAATACATATTCCATGCCAGCTAAAGAAAAAAAATTA
>JBEAYS010000026.1:0-8607 GCA_041170505.1 Cyanobacteriota bacterium | reverse complement strand
ATTTATGGCTTCTTTTTTTTCAATATTTTGCTCAATCTTTTTTTCAATATGAGATTGAACAATTTTTTTTGGACTAATTGAAGATGATTGACGAATCGCTGGTTCATTTACAGTACGTGCTTCTGTTCTGTTTGCAGATTGCAACTGATTTTGAAAATTTGGCTTTCTTTGATCTATGCCTGGCATTTACAAGACTAAAAGAACAAAAACAGTTTAAATTTTGGTTAAATATTTACTTAAATACAAAGTTTTTTTTATTTTTTAGGCCAAAAATTTCAAACCCTTATTATCATCGTTATCACTATCAAAATGTGAAAAATCATACTTAACTGTATTTCTTTGTTGATGAATACTATTCATTGCTTCAACTGCAGATTTCTTAGAGTCTTCTACATTGAGCTGAGTATCATTGTTTGTGACATTTTCTTTAGATCTTGATGATCGACTCAGAAAAAAATTTGTCTTTTGATTATTTATCCTATCCAAGAAAACTCCTGTTAACAATCTTTTCTAACCGTTGTAAATTAATTACTAGTTAAGATTTTGATAAATTTATGCTTATCAAAATTTTTCAAAAAAAAAGGGGACTCTCTTGCGAAAGCCCCTTAGTTTGGGAGGGAGGGAGAATCGTTAAAATTAGGTACTAGCTTGACCCGAAGAAGAAATAGGCTTATCATCTTGTTTAACATCATTGCTATGTTGCTGAACCTTACCTACTACTTGTGCCGTGGCATTACTTGTCAATTGAGCACCTGCAACAAGAGCTTGGTTCTTACTTGATTTACTGTTATCATCATCTAAAAACATAAGTCCATTATTGTTTTGTTCAGCGATTCTATCTTGTTCTTTTTTTTGTAACGTTTTGTTTTCTTTAGCATCAGATTCATCTTTTTCTTTTTGTTCAGAAGTCGAAGATAAAGCTTCATATTCTTTTATTTGGGTTTTTAACTCTTGAACTCTGGCTTGAATAAACACGAGCTCAGAATCTGCACTTTGTTCACCTATTGAGGATCTCCTAACCGCATCGTTGTAGAATTTTTTTTCAGTATCAAGCTCTCCATTTAGTGTCATAGCAATATTAGCGTAATTGGAACTATCCATATAATCTCCTTACTAGTGGCAATCAACCATTTGATTGACTATGTTATCCCTATATCACATGAATATTAAGTGCAAGTTAAGGCAAAAAATAAAATTTGCTAAAATAATATTTCAATGGAAACTAGCAACAAATATACAGAAATTCTCGACCGGAATATATCTGCTATAAATCTAGTAATCAACGCTGTTAAAGGCACTATCGGCCCTAAAGGCTTAGATGTAATGTTAGTGGATAAATTTGGAAATTTCAAATGCACAAATGATGGTGTGGAAATTCTAAGCAACATGGAACTAAATCACCCTGTGATGAAATTGATTGTCCAGGCGGCAAAATCACAAGAAGCTAGAGTCGGGGACGGGACTACTACAGTCGCAATTTTATGCGGAGCGATTTTAAACCAAGCTCAAAAACAAATATCAAATGGAATTCAAGCTATTAGATTAATTGAAGGGATCAAGCTTGGAGTCAAGCTCAGCATCGACGAATTGAAAGCCTGTGCAAAACCTATCAAAAGCACTAAAGACAAGGCTCTAGAAAACTTAGTTAAAATTTCTTCACGTGGAGACGAGGAAATCACCCGATTAATCATTCTTTCTGCTCGCCAAGCTGAATCAAGCAATAATTCTCTAGACGCACTTCTAGACTGTGATTCGGGCTATGAATTTTCTGATAGTGTTTCTGCTATGCTAAATGAAGAATCAAGAATTCTTGATGGTTTGTTTATTCGCAAAAAAACTCATTTTAATTATCCTAATAAATTCAAGAACATCGATGCCCTTGTTATTGAAGGACCTTTTGAGCCAGAGCCAATGTCCAGCGAAGCTGTCAGCACAGATGAAGGCGTAAAAAAATACGAACAAAATATCCAATTGCTTCTTGAAACTGCCAAAAGAATCTCAAAAGCAGGCATTCAAGCTGTATTCTGCTCATCATCTATGATGCCCGCAGTAGAGGAGTTTTTTGTAAGAGAAGAAATTTTTGTGATGACTCATCTGAAAAGCTCTGATATAAATCGTTTAGTAAATATTTCAGGAGCTAAATTAACCACCCGCAGTAAACTGTTTAATATAGATGCATTAAGCATATTAAGCTACGCAGGCAAGCTTGAGAACATAGATAAACATGAAGATTTAAGTGGATTTTGCTTTTTGGGTAAGAAAAAATATCAACCTAGTATTTTAATTGGAGCTGAGACCGAATCTGTTTTAGAAGAACGTAAACTAATTGCTATAGATGCTTGTAAAGCTCTTGTCGCGGGTCTTAGAAATGGTTATGTGATAGGAGAAGGCGTTACTGAGCTAAACGTAAGTACTAAACTAAAAGAAAAGCTTCAAGATCTCAATCTGGATAATGAAATTCTTGCAGGAGCTAATATTATCACCAGAGCTCTTAAAGCACCTTTTGAGCAGATTCTTACTAATGCCGGATTTGATCCCAACAAATCATTAGAATTACTTGAGCTTGGGTCTGAAAACCAGTGTGGAATTGATCTTGACACTGGCAAACCCATAAATTTAGTAACAGAAGGAATCTTAGATCCCACAGAATCCAAGCTATCTGCCCTAAAAATTGCTGGCGAACTTGCTGTTCAAATATTAAGAATTAATTCGATAATTCAAGCAAAATAAAAAACTACAGAAGCCCACTAAAAATTGATAAAATTTAGGGTATGGGCAAATCATTATTTGATAAAGTTTGGGAAAAACATGTAGTTGAAAAATTACCTGGAGATAATTACTTGATATTCATGGACAGGATCGTAGCCCATGAAATCACCACGCCACAAGGTGCTATTCAAATTGACGAAGAATTTGGTGGAAGAATTTTTGATCCGAGTCGAATTCTTGCTATCAACGATCACGTCGCTCCTGCAAAAGATACAGCAACAGCCATCCAAGCAGATGTGCTGCGCAAATGGGCTCGCAAACATGGCATTAGGCATTTTGATATAGGTGAGAATGGTATTTGCCACGTAATCGCTCCTGAGCGCGGCTATGTTCAGCCAGGCATGACGCTTTGCTGTGGAGATTCTCATACCTGCACGAACGGTGCTTTTGCTTGCTTCGCTCTTGGAATCGGGACCACGGCTAATTCTGGTGCAATGCTATCTCAGTGTTTACTTCTAAAAAAACCGAAGGTTATGCGTATCAATGTTACAGGAAAGCGCAAACCTGGTGTTTATGCAAAGGATATAATTCTTGCAATTATTAATAAAATTAGCTTTAAAGGCGGCACTGGATTTGTACTTGAATATACTGGCGAAGCTATTGAGGCTCTTGATATGGAAGAGCGCATGACTATTTGCAATATGGCTATTGAAGCTGGCGCTACAAGCGGTATGATCTCTGCTGACCATAAAACTTTTGAATATTTAAAAGATAAGGAACAATTATCAGGTACAGATTTTGATAAACTCGTTGCTAAATGGAGTGAGTTTAAACCTGATCCAGATGCTCAATATGACGAGGTTGTAGAGCTTGATATCAACAACTTAGATCCAATGGTTACTTGGGGTATTAATCCTGGCGAATGTATTCCTACTTATGGATCAATCCCTCAAGATGCTGACCAAAAAGCTCTTGATTACACAGGTTCTAAGCCTGGGGAGAAGGTCTCCGACTATGTTTTAGACCAAGCATTCATTGGGAGCTGCACAAATTCTAGAATTTCTGATCTAAGAATAGCAGCTGAAATCCTTAAAGGTCAAAAAGTAAAAATTCCTACTATCATCACCCCAGGCTCGCAATCCGTCAAAAGACAAGCTGAAACTGAAGGTCTTCATGAAATTTTTCAAGATGCTGGTGCGCTTTGGACCCACTCTAGTTGCGGACCTTGTTTAGGAATGAGTATGGGCGTAGTAGCTCCGGGTAATAGATGCATAAGCTCTACTAATAGAAACTTTCCTGGGCGCATGGGCACTGGATCTGTGGCTCACTTAGCAAGCCCAGCTACAGTAGCGGCTTCGGCTATCGCTGGTAAAATTGTAAGCGCCAATGAAATCTCTCAAGTAAAAATCTAAAAAAATTTTATGCAAAAAACTATTAGTAAAATCCCAAAGTCAATCAAAAAAGTTATTTCTATACCTGGCGACAAATCCGTCTCTCATCGTTCAATAATTTTTGGAGCAATAGCAAAAGGACTCACTGAAGTAACTAACTTTTTGACTGGAGAAGATTGCATCTGCACCATGAAAGCCTTTCAAGCTCTTGGCGTGAGCATTAAAGAATCCAACGATAAAGTCCTCATAGAGGGACAGGGATTTTCAGCCCTAAAACCACCAGAACATGAAATATATTTAGGTAATTCTGGCACTGGAATGCGCTTACTAGCTGGGTTATTTGCTGGACTTAGCTTTAAAACCATTCTCTCTGGAGACAAATCGCTGTCTGGAAGACCCATGAATAGAGTGATTCAGCCTTTAACCTTGATGGGCGCTTGCATAAATTCTCAAGATGGCGGCAAAGCTCCATTAATTATCAATCCTCAGAATCAAGCCCCTAACCTACACGGTATAAACTACCAATCGCCAATAGCATCTGCTCAAGTAAAGTCTTCAATTCTGCTTGCCGGTTTAAATGCTAATGGCATTACGACCGTTAGTGAGCCTGAAAAATCTCGTGATCATACTGAGCGTATGCTTAAATACTTCGAGGCAGATCTACAGATCAACGGTCTTAGCGTTAGCCTTAATGGTCCAAATTCTAAAAATAATCTAATTGGTCAAAAAATAAATGTACCAAGTGACATTTCAAGCGCTGCTTTCTTTTTAGTAGCAGGAGCCCTTCTTGAATCTGCGGAAATAAGATTAGTTAAAGTAGGCATCAATCCCACTAGAACAGGCGTTTTGGAAGCTTTAAAATTAATGAATGTAAAGTTTGAACTTGAGGATATTGATGAAACTGGAGCTGAACCAATCGCAGACATCTTAGTCACAAGCTCAGATATAAAAGGTGCCGTGATAGACGGAGACCTCATCCCCAGATTAATTGATGAGATTCCCATTCTTGCGATACTTGCTAGCCAAGCAAGCGGCACAACTACTATTAGTAACGCTGAAGAATTAAGAGTAAAAGAATCAGACAGGGTTCACACTACTATTAATCTTCTTAAAGCTCTTGGAATTGAAGTCCAAGAAAAGCCTGATGGCATGATTATTCAAGGGCAGAACAAAAAGCCCTTTAATCCTCACAAGACCGCTTGGCAAGATCTAAGCGAGCATAGTTATTATGTAAGTGATGATAAAATAGTTTTTGATAGTCACGGTGATCATAGACTTGCGATGAGTGCCGCGATAGCAGGATTATACTCTATCAAGCCCATAGAAATTCTTCAAGTAGAGTTCGTAAACACCTCTTTCCCTAGCTTTTTTGAGATTCTTCAAAGCATTGATTAGTCTATGTTTGATCTAGAAATAAAAAATTTTTTACAAGATCTAAGCAGTGGAGCAAATCATTTAAATCACGAGATTTTCATTGTAGGTGGCTATGTCAGAAATTTATTGGTTGATGAGTTTTACTCAAAAAACAAATCCAAAAATTACTACGACATTGATCTAGTCATTAACTCAAATGCAATAGAATTTACTAGAGATTTTCAAAGATTTTATCAGGACTCTCATCCCCAACACTTAAGCTATGAAATCATCGATGAATTTAAGCAATTTGGCACGGTCAAAATCAAGCATCCTGAATACCCACTTTTTAACATAGAAATAGCTAGCACTCGCACTGAGATCTACTTAGAACCCGCTGATTTTCCCAAGGTAACAATTATTAATGATATAAAGAAAGATATTCCTCGCAGAGATTTTACGATTAACGGCTTACTAATCTCTCTTAATAAAAATGATTTTGGAGAAATTCTTGATTATTGCCGTGGAATTAATGACATTCAAAATGGCTTAGTGAGGGTATTTCATGCCGAGAGCTTTATAGACGACCCTACTAGAATTTACCGAGCAATTCGCTTTGCTTGTGAATTTGATTTTGAAATAGAGTCTCAAACACTTGAATATTTAAAAATTGCTACCAACTCACCTTCATTTTCTTTTTGGCTAACCAAAAGAAAAAATCGCTTTGAAATTGAACTAAAAAAAATTCTTGATTTGAACGAAAAGCAGTCATCAAGAGGTCTTGAGCTTTTAAAGTCTTTTAAAGCCATTTGAAATTAGATTTTAATGACTCTACAGACTTATTCATATCAATCACAGGACCAATCATCTGGAATTCAAAAAAACTTTTTTCTTTATCGGTACCTGGGCTAACTTTAGAAAGTAAATTACCAAGATTAGCACTTCCTAAACCGACTGTTTGCAATATACTTTTAGAATGCTTGGGGATCACTCCTTTACCTGATATCCAAAGCTGATCTGACTTGAAATCCACATAGCCATTGAGATCTAGTTCAATTTGTTCTGCTTTTAATAGAGCTCTATCTGTAGAAATCTTTCCATGATCATATTTTAGAGCAGTCATAAAATGACTAAAATAACCACCCTTGTAAGTAACTAAGATTTGAAAAATATTATTGATATCAAAATTTCTTAATGTATTAACGGCAGTTAAAATTTTCTGCATGTATTTTAGAGAACTAAGCTTACCGTTTTTTACAATCACATTAGCAGTTCCCTCTAGGTTATAAAACATTGGGTCAGGCAAAACACCTTGAGTTTTACCCTCAAAAGTACCACTAATAAAGCCTTCAGGAACCTCACTACCCAAGCCCCAAACACCTTGCACAAAATCATGAGCTGGTATTTTATGACCAGTTACCGAGAATGTTGATTCTAAGGTTTTATAATTAAATACAGTTTTTGCAAAGGCTTTACCGCTCGCAACATTAGCCTCCAAATCATTCACATAGACAAAATCACCGTTTACCCTCAAATCAAAATTTAGATTTTTATAGGGTATGGTATTCCAATCACCGTTATCAATACCAACCTCAAGATCCAAGGGTTTATTAACGATAGACAATAAAGAAATATCAATTTGATTGGCCCTAAGATCTCCAATTCCATATTTCTTAGCAACAGCATTATTAATCTTAAAATCACAAACTGTTTGACGACTATAATAAGTACCATAGATATCACAAATAAATTTTCCCTGACCAACATCTAAATTAAGAGGTCTAAGAGAAAATATACTCGGCTCAAGCAGTGATAAAGGTGAATTCACCGCTGGAGTTGAAAAATTCATAAAATAGCTTAGTTCGCTAATTTTAGCCCAATCTTTCACTTGATAAACGGCTTTTACAACCGAACTTAGACCCGTTGCAGGATCTGCAAAAATTATTTTTGAATCTTCAGAAGCGATCAATTCTGGTGTAATTAAAATTTTTGATTTGATTTTAGCTTTATATTTTTTACTTAGATCAAGCCATTCTGCAAATTTAAAATAGGCAAGTTGCTCCATATCAGCGTCAAGATTTAAAATTTTCTTCAATTTATTGCCTGAATAGTTAATTGAAACAGGCATGGTGCCTTTCATTTTAAGAAACCGTTGTATACCAACAGGAATCATATCGTAATATTCATCAACCAAGACATTGCCTTGGCAAGCTAAATCAAAGTAAATATCAGCACCAGCTTGTGGATTTTTTATATTCATATTTAGATTTTTAAAAGAAGAAGATCCGTAAAAACCACTAGCATTAGTGATAGAAATATTTTTATTAAGGTCAACTTGCCCCTTTAAATCGATAAAAGGATATTTAATAAAATTAAGACCTTTATAAACAAAAGAAACTTTATCTAAGTTTAGTTTACCGCTTAATGATTTATCTTTTAGAATTACATCAAAATCCATAAGGCCGCTTTTGGGTTCAAGCTTGTAACGACGATCAGGATCAATTATTGACATAAGATCTAAAAAGTTAATTTTTTGAGCACTTACTTTCAAATCACTGCCATTACCATTAAAACTATAGAATCCATTAGCTTTAAGTCCTGATTCTTCGCCCAATAAAACCATGAATTTATCAAATTTGATATTTTTATTAGTTAAAGTCGTTATGCCTTTTATGTCGTAAAGTTCAAATTGGTTATTGACAGTTAAATCCACACGATCAAAATTAATTTTTCCATTTAAATTCCAGTCATTGACTTGCCTTGAAAGATTGAGATAAATATCTTTTAAATTACCATCACCTTTATTAATTTTAACTTTATTACATTTTATCGAATCTAGAATTTTTGATTGCACCAAAGTATTAGCTTTTAGAGTTGGGCTAGCAAACTCAAAATTTATTTTTTGCGGATCCTTTAGATCCAGCTTGCCGCGAGCTTCTATGTAATCACCATCAAGGTATGAATTCAAATTTAAAATTTTTATAAATTGATTATCAATTTCGATATCAGCATTTAATTTATTAAAGCTCAAAGGATAATTTTTGAAAACCAAATTAACACCAGCAAGCTTAGATTTAGCCTTAAATGCATATTCATCAACAATACCCTCTGGGAAAAGATTCTTGTCACCTTTCAGAGACTCTATATTAGTTAC
>JBEAYS010000025.1:0-6546 GCA_041170505.1 Cyanobacteriota bacterium | reverse complement strand
GTATATTAAAAATTGGTTTAAGGATAATAAAATTGATATCCAACCTTTTATTTATAATGCTTTGCAGATCCAAAAACAACACCAAGAACTTTTTGGGGAGCCCTTAAAAATCGTGGATCAAACAATCTCAAGCGCACAAGAAGAAAACCCATTTGGGCTTCAGTTCGCTTGCCCATTTTTAAGCCCGGAGAATGTTTGTCAAGCTTATTCCGCTCGCCCCTTGGTTTGTAGATCATTTGGATTATCTACTATAAATGATTTAAGTGTACAAGCATGTAAATATTTTCTTACCCAATATCAGTTTAATTCTAGTCATCGTAATGAAAGAGAAGTTTTTGATTCTAAGACAACAACAAAAATGTTTGGTGAAGCTAATGAATTATTGGCTGATAAATATGGTTTTACTGATATGAAACAGCCTGTTGGTACCCTTGTTGCCTGGTTGAGTCAGATGTCCGTGGAGTAGAAGGCAGATGGGCTATCGTTTGATACCCATAGCTAGTCCATCTTGTATGGTAATAATCACCGAGTCGAACCCCCTGTGGTTAGCGAGTTTGTCATTAAAATTTTGGATTGCAATAGTTTGGTTATCTGGATTTTTGTTATTGAGTACATTACCGTCCCATAGGCAGTTATCGGCAAGTAATACGCCGCCGCTAGGAAGTAATGAATAAGCCAGGTCTAGATAAAGTGGATAGTTAGCTTTATCTGCATCGATAAAGATCATGTCAAAAATTTGATTTTCATTTTTGAATTTATTCATCAAATCAATACCCGTACCTTGATGAACAGTTACAAGGTTTTCAAGATCAGCAGTTCGAAAAAAATTCCTGATTATTTGACATTGTTTTTCTGAAACCTCTATACAGTCCAGTCTGTGACCTGTTTCTAGACCCTCAAGCTTTTGCAGAGTACGAGCTATCCAGATAGAGCTATAACCGTAATAACTACCCACCTCAAGCACTCTGCGTGGTTTATGGAGTTGAATCAGCAAGCTTAAAAATTTTCCTTGATCAGGTCCAATATTCATCATCGGACCGCCCCCAGCGAGCTGGTTTTGAAGAATTTGATTTAGTAAATCATCTTCAGGTGCGAAGCGTGTGGAAATGTAGTTTTGGATTTGGTCTCTAAAGTCTGACATTATAAAAATCTTAGGTTTAGTTATTATTTTTTTGTTTTCTTAGTTTATTAATTCCTTGTTTGACTTTTTTCTCTAGTTCTTTTTCTTTTTTTAAAGTTAAAGACCAAAGATTTGCCACTTCTTCTTCAGCGAATCTTTCAGCTTCAATTAAAAAATCTCTAAGTGGGGTAATGGCAACGTTTTCAATAGTTTCTCGTATATTACTAACCACGTGATGTTCATGATCAGAGGCGGCTAAGTTATATTCTTTATTTCGTTCTTCATCCATTTTTTCGCTATCACTAAATTCACTAACCTTAGAACCTTGTTTTAGTTTGATCAATTGAGCAAGTAATTTAGCTATCTCGGCAATCATAATGGGAGATTGCTGAATTTGAGGGTTTTGTAATGCTATCAAGAGGTTGGTTACAGCTGGATTGGCTCTCATACTTATAAAAGCAGATTTATTGTTGACTAACCAAGATGCAAATTCTTTTGGGCTGGTGACAAGAGGCGTAACTGGAATTGGCAAGCTAGCACCCACTCCCTGAGCACCATCACGGCTAAAAAATAAAGCTTTTGCTGTGCGAGTAGTTTGATCTTGAGTTTGAATAAACTTATCATTCATTTCTTTGATAATAGGTCTAAAAGCGGATTCTAATTGTTTTTCAGTATTTGCACTTGCACTGCGGGCTCTTAGTTCATCAAAAAGCGAAGACTTTTTAATATCATTTTCTTGATTGGATTGTAAGTATTGAACAAGAAAATTTTTCATATCAGAAATCGAGCCGAGCTGACCGCTAGAAAGTAATTTTCGGATAAGTCTGCTTGCAACCATCTCAGAGACGCCCATACGACTTGCCACTAATTTGATCATTGGTGTTAAATCTCTTTGGGATGCGGTTCCTGATTTAATATCCATTAATTCAGCAGGATCCCCAGAGTATCTAACTGCAGGGTTTATGCCTATTTGACCAGTGCTTTGCTGATTTGCAAATGAGTTGTAGGGATTAATATTATTATTTATGTTTATTTCATTCATTGACGCCATAGACGCCCTTTAAGACTGAGCTTAATTTAGCTAATTTTATTTTTCGCTTGTTTATATTATACCACATTTTTGACCCAAAATGAACTATTTTTAATTTAAATCAAAAAAATGGCTGTAATACGGGTCTTTCTCTTGCTAATTTGCCCTAATCTATAGTATTTTGCTATAAGGTTCTTTTGTTTGGAACTGTAAAAATCTTAAAGGAGAAAAGACCTCATGAACAAAGGCGAATTAGTTGCAAAAATTTCAGAAGATCTTGATCTAACTCAAAAACAGGTTGATCAGGTTGTAACAGCGTTGCTTGAAGAAATTAAAGATCAAGTAGCAAAAGGTGAAAAGATCACATTGACTGGTTTTGGTGTTTTCCAAAAACGTAGTCGCAAAGGTAGAACTGGTAGAAACCCTAGAACTGGCGAAGAAATCAAAATCCCAGCTTCTAGCGTTCCTGCTTTTTCAGCTGGTAAGCAATTCAAAGATACAGTAAAAGCTAAGTAGTTTTGACTGTATTAAAAAAAATTGGCTAAATTTATTTAGTCTTTTTTAGCCTGGGTTTAAAAGCCTGGGCTTTTTTATTGTTGAACCTAGTCCAAAGAACCAAAAATGTAGTAAAATCAATGTTTGAGAGCATTTCGCTCAAATTTTAAAATGAAAGATTTATTTAGAACTGGCGGTAAAATTAACGAAATTTCAATTCGTGATGAAATGAAACAGAGTTTTATTGACTATGCGATGTCGGTCATTGTTAGTCGTGCTCTGCCTGATGTGCGCGATGGTTTGAAGCCTGTTCATAGAAGAGTTCTTTATGCCATGCATGATATGGGCATGTACCCAGATAAGCCTTTTAAGAAGTGCGCCCGTATTGTCGGGGAAGTGCTTGGCAAATACCACCCCCACGGTGATACCGCTGTCTATGACACCCTGGTGCGCATGGCACAGCCGTTTAGCTCCCGTTACCCCACTATAGATGGTCACGGCAATTTTGGAAGCTTAGATGACGGCCCAGCGGCGATGAGATATACCGAAGCTAAATTACAGAAGGTTTCTGTGGATATCTTGGCTGATATTGAATCAAATACCGTTGATTTTACTGATAATTTTGATGGATCTTTAAAAGAGCCAAAAGTTTTACCTACTAAAATTCCTATGCTGTTGGTTAACGGCACCACTGGTATCGCTGTGGGTATGGCTACAAATATTCCACCTCATAATTTAACCGAAGTTATGCAGGGTTTAATCGCTATGATTGATAAACCGGATATCTCAATCAAAGATCTAAACAAAATTATAAAAGCGCCAGATTTTCCATCTGGATGCAGTATTGTAGGCACCAAGGGCATTGTGGATGCTTTTACTACTGGTAAAGGCTCGATCACTCAGCGTGGCACTTACAAAATCGAGGAGATAACCAAGGGTAAAACCTCGTCACAGACCGCGATTATCATTACTGAGCTTCCATATTTAGTAGGAGCTGAGTCCTTTATTACTAAGGTGGCTGATCTAGTTAGAGATGAAAAAATTACAGGTATAGCTGATGCTAATGATGAGTCGGGCCGTGATGGAACCCGCGTGGTGATTAAGCTTAAGCGTGATGCTAATCCGCAAGTGGTCTTGAATAATCTTCTTAAATTCACACCGCTCCAGCAAAATTTTGCGGTTAATGTAGTTGCACTTATTAACGGAAAGCCCCGTCAATTGGGAATCATAGAAATTCTAAAAGAATTTATTGAGTTTAGAGTTGAGGTTGTAACTCGCAAGGCGCAGTTTGATTTAGAAAAGGCAGAGGCTCGTCACCATATTGTAGAAGGTCTATTGATTGCGATTGGTGATATTGATAAAGTAATTAAACTAATCAAAAATTCAGCAAACACAGAAGAAGCTCGTGATGGATTGATGTCTAAATTCCAGCTTAGTGAAAAACAAGCTGGAGCTATCCTTGAGATGCAACTCCGCAGATTAACTGGATTAGAGCAGGATAAATTAGAAAAAGAGAAAAAAGAACTCGAAAAAACTATCAAGGCTCTCAAAAAACTTCTATCTAGCCGTGATTTAATTTTGGATGAAATTAAAAAACAATCTCAAGAAATTATTGAACAGTATGGTGATCAACGCCGCACTAAGATTGTGGTTGATCACGGTGATATGAGCATGGAAGATTTAATCGCTGATGAGAAGATGGCGGTTTTTGTTACTAGCCAGGGTTATATCAAGCGTATTCCATTAATCACATTTGAGCGCCAACGCCGCGCTACAAAAGGCAAAGGTGGCATTAAAACTCGTGATGAAGATGATTTGGAGCACTTCTTTGTAACATCGATGCATGATACTTTGTTATTCTTCACAGATAAAGGTCAGGCTTACTCTACTAAAGTTTATGATATTCCAGAAGGCTCAAGGCAGGCTAAGGGACAGGCTTTGGTGAATTTTATTAGTATTAGACCTAGTGATAGAATTACAGCAGTAATCCCAGTAAAAGTTTTTGATGAGGGTACTTATTTAAGTATGCTCACTAAGCAAGGTACGATTAAAAAGACCACTCTGTCTGAGTTTGAGGCAGTTAGAAAATCTGGAATTATCGCTATTGGGCTTGATTCTGGCGACAAGCTTGCTTGGGTCAGAATCTCTGATGGTACCAAAAGCTTTATTTTAGGAACTAAAGATGGCATGGTCATTCGCTATAGCGAAGACGAAGTCAGACCTATGGGCCGCGCGGCAAAAGGCGTTAAAGCAATTAGCCTTAGAGAGGGAGATGAGCTAGTTGGTTTTGATATCGTTGATTCTGATAATGAGGATGTCAATCTTCTGGTTGTTACTAATGATGGTTTTGGTAAGCGAGTAAAAATCGGTGAATTTAGAGTACAAGGCAGAGGAGGATTGGGTCTTATTGGTACTAAATTTAAGACTGCCAAATCTAAATTAGCGACAATTCGAGTAGTTGGTCCTAACGATGAGTTTATAATTGCTACTGCTAATGGTGTAGTTGTAAGACAAAAAGTAAGCGAGATTTCTTTCCAGAGCCGTATGGCGACCGGTTCTTGCGTGCAAAGACTTGAAGATAATGATGAGGTTGTTTCTGTAACTCCAATTATTAATCCTGATGAAGATGAAGCTGTTTTAGCTGCTGAAGGTTTAGCTAATGCCACTGACGGATCTGAGCAATTAAGCTTAGTTACGCTAGGTGACTCAGATCTGCCGCCTGATGAAGAGCCGTTTGAGGATTTATAAAATTATTTTGTGATTGCTATGGTTGATAGTAATAAAAAATTTAGGATCGCTATTGATGCAATGGGGGGCGATTATGCTCCGCTTGAAATAGTTAAAGGCGGTATTGAAGCGGCTCAGCTGCCGGGTATCCACGTGATCCTAGTCGGGAAAAAAGCTATTATCGAAGATTTGGTTAAGCAAGAATCTCCTAAAGGAGTTCAACTTGATCTTGAGATTTATGATGCACCAGGTGATATACCCATGGATGAAAAAAATCCTGCTCGTGCTGTCAAACGTGGTCATACTGCTAGTGTTGTAGTTGCTAACCAATTAGTTGCTGAGGGGAAGGCTGATGCTGTGGTAGCGGCTGGACATACGGGTGCGGCGACTGCTTCTTCACTTTTTACTCTTGGTAGAATAGAGGGTTTTGAGAGACCATGTATTTGTACTTTGATCCCAACGATTACCGGTAAAATGTTTTTGATTGATGGTGGCTCTAATATCGAGACCACTCCTGAGCAAATGGTTCAATCTGCCTTGATTGGTAGTATTCTAGCTAAGATTATTTTAAAAATTGATAATCCTAGAGTAGGCTTGCTAAATGTGGGTGAAGAAGAAGGTAAGGGTACGGATAGATACAAGCAGGCTTATGATCTTTTGAAAAATTATCAGCGAATAAATTTTATTGGTAACGTAGAAGGAAAAACAATTATAGACAGTATTTGCGATGTTGCGATCTGTGATGGTTTTACTGGTAATATTCATCTTAAAGCTCTTGAAGGTGGTCTAAAAGCTATGGCTGCGGCTGTGCAAAATCAAATTAAAAAATCAGGACCTTTAGCGATGCTTGCTGGATTGATTTTAAAATCTTTAGGAGTTTTTGATAAAATAAAAGCTCATTTTCATCCTAATTCCTTTGGTGGAGCGCTTTTAGGCGGGGTGAATGGTGTTTCTATAATTTCTCATGGAAGTTCTAATGCTGAGGCGATTAAGAATGCTTGCGTTCATGCTCGGGTTTTGTTGGAGCATGATGTTATTTCTAAAATTGATCACTTTTGAACTGCTCTCTTTAATTTATCATCAAGCCTAAAAAATCTAATTGATAATTATATATTTTAGATTTTTTTTTAGTGGGTTTTGGATAAGAAATGAAAAGATAAATTATTTATATCAG
>JBEAYS010000024.1:0-29997 GCA_041170505.1 Cyanobacteriota bacterium | reverse complement strand
CTATTGATGATAAAATCAAATAAATGCAAAAATTATTTGCTCTTTTATTTATACTTATTTTTTTAAATTCTTGCATTCCCAAAAAATTAGTAAATGGCCATCCTAATGTTGTTATGATTGTTGTAGATGATTTGAACAGTTGGGTTAGTTTTCTTAAAAATTTTAATGAAGTCAAAACACCAAACCTTGATAAGCTAGCACAAAAATCTTTTGTATTTAAAAATGCACATGCACCAGCGACATTATGTAACCCCTCAAGAACCGCAGTAATAACTGGTAAACTTCCAAGTAGTACTGGAATCTATAACAATAATCAATCTGCCAAAGATTTCATAATCAAGAGCCAAACAAAAACAATTTTTCATCATTTCAAAACCAATGGTTATTACTTGATGGGTAGCGGTAAATTATTTCATGTAAAAAATGATATTCCTATTTTTGATGAATTTTTTAGACCAAAAAGAGATCTTACAAATATCGGTTCCGCTACTCCATGGGCTTATTTTAGTAAGTCTGATTTTAATCACGTAGATAAACAGGTTTCCGACTGGGCTGTTGAAAGGTTAAAAAAATCCTATAACAAACCTTTTTTCATGAATATTGGATTTTTCTTTCCTCATCATCCATGGATTTTACCAAAAAAATATTTTGATTATTATCCACTTGATAAAATCAAAATTCCAGAGACTCTTGCGAATGATTATGATGATATACCAATAATTGCAAGAACAAGAATTATAAAATTTCTTGAATTAAATTCTACTTTAAAACATCATGACAAACTAAAAGAGAATATTCAAGCGTATTTGGCGGCAGTTACATATATGGATGAGCAATTAGGTAAAATTCTCACTGCACTTGAAACAAGTCCTTATGCGAAAAACACTATAATTGTTTTTTGGAGTGATCACGGTTATCATCTTGGTGAAAAACATACATTGAGAAAAACGACTCTATGGAATCCCTCATCTCAAGTGCCTTTTTTAATCCAGGTACCTGGACAACGAGGACAAATTAATTCAGTTGTTAGCTTAATAGATATTTTCCCTAGTTTAAATGAACTTTGTAATCTGCCAGCTCTAAATGATTTGGATGGATATAGCTTGGTTAACTTAATGAATCACAAAGAACACAAAAGAGAAATGCCAGTTATTACGGTTCAGGATTTTGGAAATTATGCGATCAGAAACGATAATTGGAAATATATAAAATATATCGATGGATCAGAAGAGTTATATAAAATAGATATAGATTCTAATGAATTTCATAATTTAGCTCAAATTGATAAATATCAGGTTTACAAAAATTATTTTAAAAAATATATTCCTAATAAACCTAAAAAATACTACTCTAATGAAAAGAAAATGGTGTGGATTAGTGGGTTTGATAGTAATAATAAAAAATTCTATAACTTTTGGATAGATAGCCATGAAGTCACAAATGAAGAGTTTGAAGCATTTGTCAAAAAAACTAACTATCAAACAAATGCCGAAACCTTAGAAACTCCTGAGCCAGGTTCTTTGGTTTTTAGCCCTCCTAACAAAAAAATTGATAACTCTAGCTACCTAAATTGGTGGAAATTTATTCCAAAAGCCTCATGGCAAGACCCTCAAGGAAACTCTACTGGTATTTTAGGACGCTTAAATCACCCAGTGGTTCAAGTTAGCTATAACGATGCCTACGCTTTTTGTAAGTATTATGGCAAGAGACTTCCAAGTGAAAATGAATGGGTCTTTGCCTTTAAAAAAGGCAAAGAAATAGATTTAAAAGATAAGAAAAATCGCTGGAGCTTAAATATATATCAAGGGAATTTCCCATACAAAGACAGTGCTGAAGATGGTTTTGCCGGTACAGCTCCAGTGATGAGCTACAAACCTAATGCTCTGGGGATTTATGATCTAAGAGGAAATGTGTGGGAATGGGTAAGCACAAAAGGTAAAAATCTAGATACGCATAAAATAAAAGGTGGTTCATTTTTATGTGGTAATCATTGCAAAGGTTTTGACCCAGAACAATCACTAGATATGAAAGATGATGAAAGTACAGATCACATTGGATTTAGATGTGTGGATTAAAATATATTTATGAAGATTCAATTTTTAGGAGCCGCAGGAACAGTTACTGGATCAAAATATTTATTAGAATCCTCTATAGGAACACGCTTAATTGTCGACTGTGGTTTATTTCAAGGTGTCAAGAATTTAAGACTTCGCAATTGGCGGGAATTCCCTGTTGAAATTAATTCAATTGCAGGAATAGTTTTAAGTCATGCTCATATTGATCATAGTGGATATATTCCCAAGCTTGTACAAAAAGGTTTTGATAAACAAATATACTGTACACCAGCAACAAAAGCTCTTAGTGAAATACTTTTGAAGGATAGTGCAAGTATAAAAGAAGAAGAAGCTGAGTATGCAAATTATAAACATTTTTCAAAACATCATCCTGCTTTGCCTTTATACACTAGAAAAGATGTCACAGATGCGTTGCCTCTATTTATAACCAAAAATTATAATGAAGAATTTCAAATTAAAGATTTTAGACTACGTTTTATTCGAGCTGGTCATATACTTGGAGCAAGCTCTATATTAATTGAGTGTGAAAATAAAAAAATCTTATTCTCAGGTGATTTAGGAAGAGAAAACGACTTATTAAGTAAGGCACCAGATTCGCCTCCAGAGTGTGATCTATTAATCTTAGAGGGAACTTATGGTGATAGGCTACACGAAAATATAAATCCAATTACCGCTCTTGAAGAAGTAATAGAGCAAATCAAAAATGAAAAATCTATTCTAATGATTCCTAGTTTTGCTGTGGGCAGAGCTCAGCTTATACTTTACTGCATCTATAAAGTATTCAAAAAAAATTCTAATCTGCAAATGCCAGTATTTATAAATAGTCCGATGGCTAACGAAGTAACTGATCTCTATCAAAAATTTAGAGAAGAACATAACTTAGATGAAGAAACTACTAGTAAATTTCTTAAAACTGGATTTTTTATTAGAACTATAGAAGAATCCAAACAACTGAATAAATTAAAAGGACCCATGATTATAATAGCGGGCAGTGGGATGATTGCTGGAGGAAGAATACTTCATCATTTAGACTCATTTGGGTCTGATCCAAAAAATATTATTCTACTGGTTGGATTTCAGGCTCCAGGCACACGTGGTTCCAATTTATTGCGAGGCGAAAAATTTATTAAGTTTCATGGTCAATATCACGAAATAAATTGCAAAATAATATCAATGGATTTATTTTCAGCTCACGCTGATCAAAAAGAACTCTTAAATTGGACAAAAAAAATCCCTTATTATCCTAAGCAAATAATCATCACTCATGCAGAACCAGAATCAGCCGATACTCTACGGCGCAAAATAGAGGAAGAATTAAATATAAAAGCACACGTCGCACAAGATTTGGAAACGCTAGTTTTTTAATTAACCACTGTTTAAATAGTGAACGTGACTTGAATCCCAATTAAACGGTGATTAATTAGATATAAAGGTCTTTGATTTTTCCAAACAAATTTTTATTTAAGGATTCGCTGAAAAACGAAGTTTTGAGGCGGAATCCGGTTAACAAAAAAAATTAATGACATTCTCCCTGAGCCAAGTTTCACTCTTGGCTTAGGGTTGAAAAATCGACGAAGTCGAATTTTTCAATGGATGCTATATCTTAATCAAGCTCTCTAGCTCGCCATTTTCGTACATCTCTAGCACGATATCACAACCACCTACAAACTCGTTATTTATATAGAGTTGAGGGAAGGTTGCCCACTGTGAATAGATCTTCATACCTGATCTCAAGTCAGGGTTAGTCAGTACATCATAAGTAGTAAAATCTGCACCATAAAACTTAAGTACTTTTACTACAGTGTCTGAAAACCCGCATTGCGGGAAGTCTTTAGAGCCTTTCATAAAAAGTACGATTTTATCTTTTTGAAGTATATTATCGATTTTTGTTTTTAGTTCGCTATTTAGCTCGCCTTGTGATCCTAATTGCATATGTTTCTCCTTTTTAATCCTCGTTACTAGCTTTTGCTTTTACTACAAGAGCATGAATTGTTTCGTCTTGAAGCAAGTCAGCAAGCGCTTTTTGAACTAGTTGTTCTCTTTTTACTCTACTGAGCCCATCAAAATCACAAGATTTGATATTCACTTGCCAGTGATTACCACCCTTAAGATCAATCGCGCTTACAGATTGAATATTAAATTTCTCTTTTAGTATTTGTTCTATATCTTTTGCTTTTAGTAACATTTTTTCTCCTATCTAAACATTTTTACTACTAATTTAAGTGCAGTTATAAATCCATCTATATCCTCTTCATTATTATAAAAGGCAATAGATACTCTTGAAGTGCCACTTAGATTAAATCTCTGCATCAAGGGCTGAGCGCAATGGTGACCGGTCCTGATGGCTATACCGTGCTGGTTAAGCATAGTCCCAATATCAAAAGCTTCGATATCATCAAACACAAAACTACTTATACTAGCTTTTTGTTTGGCTGTGCCTATAATTCTAAGACCCTCTATTTCAGTAAGTTTGCTCAGGCAGTAGTCATGAAGTGATTTTTCTATTTCTATGATTCGCTTCATTCCGATTGAGTTTATATAATCTATCGCTGTGCCCAGACCGATTAATTCTGCTATTGGCGGGGTTCCAGCCTCGAATTTGAATGGTAAATCTCCAAAACTCGTCTCGTTAAAATTTACTCTATCTATCATCTCGCCGCCACCATGATAGGGAGGGAGCGCGTTTAAAAGAGCTTCCTTGCCGTATAAAATCCCGACTCCAGTAGGTCCGTATAATTTATGTCCAGAAAAAACATAAAAATCAGCTGATAAATCCTGCACATCTACTGGGCTGTGTGTGATTCCCTGCGCGCCATCTATCAAGACTGGCACAGAGTTTTGGTGGGCGATCTGAATCATTTCTTTTATTGGATTAATAGTACCAAGAGCGTTTGAGATATGACTTAAAGCAAGTAGCTTAACTTTGCCTGATGAAATTAGCTGGCGATAGGCATCTTGATCTAGTTCTCCATTGTCAAGTACAGGTATGATCTTAAGAGTGGCTCCGATTCGATGGGCGTTTATCTGCCAGGGGACTATGTTTGCGTGATGCTCAAGTCCGCTAATCAAGATTTCTACTTCTTGATCTGGAGCGACCCTCAGCGGGCTATTATTAGGACTTTGGGTGGAACCTAGTCCTAGATTGCCTTTTAGGGCACCGCAAAAACTTTGGGCGACGAGGTTTATCGCTTCGGTCGTGCCTCTAGTGATAATGATCTCATTAATGGATTTAGCATTTATAAAAGCTCTTACTTTTTCTCGAGCTTGATCAAAAGACTTAGTCGCCTGGCTAGTTAGATCATAGACTCCGCGTCTTACAGTTGCGTTATGGTTCTTTAGGAAGTCATACATCGAATCAATTACGCAGAGCGGTTTTTGGCTGGTAGCCGCGCTATCTAAGTAGCAGAGTTTTTTGCCGTTAATTGAGCTATCTAAAATTGGAAAATCTGCTCTAATCGACATTTTCTACTCTGTATCTTTTGAATTTTGAGTTTTCAGCAAGAGTACTAAAAACCAGGTTACCTTCTTCTTGTTTAGAAATATTTGCAAACGCCAGATTACTAGCGTAGTTTCGCGCGGATTCAATGCTAATGCGCTTTATAAGCTCCTGACAAAAGCTATAAGTCAAAATCGCTCTAGCTCCTTGACTGCTTAAGCCCCTGCTTTCTAGATAGAATAATTGCTCTTCATCTAGGCTACCCACTGTCGAGCCATGGGAGCATTTAACATCATCATTAAGGATATTTAGCTGAGGTCTTGAGTCGATGTGCGCGCCATTAGAGAGTAAAAGATTTTTGTTTAATTGGGTAGAATCGGTTTTGATAGCGCCTTTGGCGACTTCTATCAGACCGTTAAACTCAGCTCTGGCTGAATCATCTAGTAATCCCTTGAACATTTGATTACTGGTGCTATGAGGAGCTAAATGATTGATTCTGATTTTTTGGTGAGATTTTCTTGCTCCGTTAACTACATAAAGTCCGTTAATATCAGCATGAGCATTAGAGCCTATGATATCGACAGTAAGATCTTTTCGTGAGGATTTAGCTCCGAAGCTATAACTATCGAACTCCAGCTTAGAGTCTCTTTCAAGCTGAGCGTAAAAATTATAAAGCACTGTCGCTTGCTTAGATTCGTTTTGGATTTTTTGGAGTTTTACTTGCGCGCCAGCATCTAAGTAAGCCTCTACGACTGAGTTTTTGAGATATTTAGCATCTTTAACTCCGACATAGGTAACCAAGAGATCTAGTTTAGAGTTTTTGCCAGCGAATATTAGTGATCTGATTTGGCTAAATTCATTTTTATCAGAGAGGTGCAGGACTTGGATAGGTTGAGTAGCTTGGTAATTATCGTCTAGAGCCAGTAAAAATCCATTACTGATAAGGCTTGTATTCACGAGGTTGAAAAAATTATTTTCGTTTTTGATATTGCGCGCGAAATATTTTTTAACTAATAAGTGCGCTTTTGGGTTTTTAGCAAGCTCTTCTGAGCTATTAAAATTAGTAATTGTAAGTCCATCAATGGAGCTCTTGAAATTCGATAGCTCCGGGCTAAAGACACCATTATAAGTAACGATGAGGTTTTCAGAGCTTTCTTTAAAAACATATTTATCAATAAGCTCACTGATCCGTGACTGGCTTAAAGGTGGCATATTATTAGAAGCTTGAATAAAATCCAAATCCAAAATATCTCTAAAATCAAAATACTTCCAGGCTTCGTCTCGCTTGGATGGAAAATTAGCGTTATTGAGTTTTTGGTTAGCGATAATTTGAGCTTGGCTGATCTCTTCAATGCTAGAGAGGTTTCCAGCAGAAGCTCTTGCGATCTGCTCCATAAAGCTAAGTTCTAGTGATTCAGTAGTATTCATTTGCTTACTGCGTATCCTGATTTTTCTAATTCTAGAGCTAGGTTTTTATCCCCAGTCTTCTGTATCACCCCGCCAGCAAGTACGTGGACAAAATCTGGCTGTACATAGTCTAGAAGTCTTTGGTAGTGTGTGATTAAGAGCACTGCGTTTTTTGAAGATTTATAAGTATTGATTCCATCAGCGACTATCCTAAGAGCGTCGATATCAAGTCCTGAATCGGTTTCGTCCAAAATAGCTAAGCTTGGATTTAGTACGAGCATCTGTAAGATTTCGTTTTTCTTTTTTTCGCCTCCTGAGAAACCCTCATTAAGATTGCGATCCAAGAAGCTTGTATTCATCTTGAGTATATTAATCTTCTCCTCGATAAAGTCATCAAAATCCAAAGGATCCATTTCTTCTTTACCCAGAAATTTTTGCTTGGAGTTGTAAGACATTCTTAGGAAGCTTAAGTTATTTACTCCAGGGATTTCTACGGGGTATTGAAAAGCTAGGAATAATCCAGAGTTTGCTCTTGCGTCTGGTTCTAGTTCTAATAAATTTTTGCCATGAAATTCTACACTACCTTCTGTTACTTCATAATCAGGGTGTCCTGCTAAAACCTTTGATAGAGTGCTTTTGCCAGAACCGTTAGGACCCATGATGGCGTGAACTTCACCGGCTTTGATCTCGAGGTTTAGCCCTTTTAGAATTTCTCTAGGTCTGCCATCTTCGTCAATATGCGCGTGAAGATTTTTGATATTAATTATTGTTTCTGTCATCCTACACTATTCTCCAATTTTAAAGACATCAGCTGATTAGCCTCCGCGGCAAACTCGCCGGGTAATTCCTTAAACACATCCTTACAAAACCCACTAATGATGGTGGATATAGCATCTTCAGTCGAAATGCCTCTTTGCTGTAAATAAAACAACTGATCCTCGGAGATCTTAGAGGTCGAAGCTTCATGCTCCACACTGCTAGTGTTATTGCCGACTTCGATATACGGAGTAGTGTTAGCCATCGATTTAGCTCCGATGAGCATTGAATCGCATTGCGTGTAGTTTTTGGCGTTAGTCGCGCTTGGTAAGATTTTTACAAGTCCTCTATAAGTGTTTTCTGATTTGCCTGCTGAAATGCCCTTGCTGACTATGGTTGACTTAGTGTTTTTGCCGATATGAATCATCTTGGTTCCGGTATCAGCTTGCTGAAGATTGTTAGTAAGAGCGACTGAGAAAAATTCTCCGACACTATTATCACCTTGCAAAATACAGCTCGGATACTTCCAAGTGATCGCAGATCCAGTCTCCACCTGGGTCCAAGAAATTTTAGAATTATTACCTAGGCACTTACCTCTCTTGGTTACAAAATTATAAATTCCACCTTTGCCGTTTTCGTCACCAGCGTACCAGTTTTGGACTGTAGAGTATTTGATTTCAGCGTTATCCATCGCAATCAGCTCGACAACAGCGGCGTGGAGCTGGTTGGTGTCAAATGCTGGCGCTGTACAGCCTTCCAGGTAGGATACATAGCTATTAGAGTCACAAACAATCAATGTTCGCTCGAATTGTCCTGAACCTTCGGTATTGATTCTAAAATTTGTAGAGAGCTCGATCGGGCATCTTGTATTTGGCGGGATATAAATAAAAGTCCCATCGCTAAACACAGCTCCGTTAAGTGCGGAGTAGTAATTATCAGAGTGCGGCACTACAGTCCCAAGATATTTTTTAACAAGCTCAGGATATTCTCTGATTGCTTCAGATATTGAGCAAAAAATCACACCGATTTCAAGTAAGGCTTTTTTATGGGTGTTAGCGACAGAGACACTATCAAAAATCGCATCTACAGCGATACCTTCTAGTCTTTTTTGCTCTGTGATTGGGATTCCGAGCTTCTCGTAAGTGCGTAAAATCTCTGGATCTACTTCATCAAGACTTTGTTTTGCTTCCTTTTTTTTTGGAGCTGAATAGTAGATGATGTCTTGAAAATCTATTTTGGGGAAATGCACATTTGACCAGTGCGGGTTTTGCATTTTTTGGAATTGTTTATAGGCATTTAGTCGAAAATCTTTTAAAAATTCTGGATCGTTTTTTTTCTCAGAAATTTTTAATACGATCTGCTCGCTGAGCCCTTTTGGGAAGGTCTCGGCTTCTATATTAGTCTGGAAGCCGTATTTATATTGCTGGGATTGAAGCTTCTCTAGGTTAGTATCAATCATTTTGCTAGATTCCTTTCTGTTATATCCTGCAGTACTCTAAAACTTGTTTTGAGTCCGCTAGCACAAGAGTTTTCGTCTTGCATCAATTCTTTAAGAGTAATGCCCGCCAAAAAATTTTGTATCAAGGCACTTAAACTTGTCCAAACCGGTCTTACAGAGCAGTCTTCATTATGGACACATTTAGTCTTAATTCCAGCATGACTCTCACAAAACTCCAAACCAAAAGTATCTTTTGATAATGCTTGTAGGATTTGATAAAGATTTATTTCTTCAGGCTTGCCTGCCAACTTATAACCACCATACTTACCTCTAACGCTCTCTATGAGCTCTCCTTCACGAAGCTTGGATAAAATAGCCGCGGTATTTTCTACGCTAAAACCCTCTGCATCCGCTATTTCATTTAGCGAAACCAGAGAGCCCCCTTGTTTTTCGAGGATTAAAGCTAAGCGGAGAATTATTCTTAGTCCGTATTCTTCATTAGCGGTGATTTTCATGATTTAATCCCTTTATAAGGTCCAATCTTAGCTAAATTTTGCGCTTTTTACTGGTGAGAAATTCTAATCTTTAGTATTTTATCAAGATTAAAATCTATGTTTTTTAGTGTATCCTTTTAAAAGGCAATACTGAAGCCAAATTCAGTCTAAAAGCCTTATTGAGAGAGATTCTCAACTGTGCGCTTCCTAAACTAAATGATCAAAAAAATTAAAACTTGGACAGAGATGATTAAAATTGAGCACACGCTTTTTTCATTACCTTTTGTCATTAGCGCAGTTCTTTTGGCCCTAGAATATACTCACCAGCCTTTTAGATTAATGCCTTTTGTTTGGGTTAGTTTATGCCTGCTTGGTGCGCGTTCTTTAGGGATGACTCTCAATCGTATCTTCGATGCCCAGATCGATTCAAGGAACCCTCGCACTCAGAGCCGCGAAATTCCTAGCGGCAAAATTACAAAATCTCAAGCTTATTTTTTTAGCTTTTTAGCTTTAGTAATTTTTATTTATTCTGCTTTTCAATTACCACGACTCTGTCAAATCCTTTTGCCAATTGCTTTGCTGTGGTTGTTTGCTTACTCTTGGATGAAGAGATTTACTTTTTTGTGTCATTTTGTTTTGGGTACTACTCTAGGAGGCGCTACTCTAGGCGCTTGGATCGCTACTACTGGTACACTTGATTCTTTGATCCCGATTTATTTTGCTTTGGCGGTTAGTGTTTGGGTAGCTGGATTTGATATTTTTTATTCAATTCAAGATTTTGAGTTTGATCGACGTGAAAATCTGCATTCGATTCCTGCTGTTTTTGGTGTCAAAAATGCAATTTTGGTAGCTCGTTTTTTGCATGTCCTGACGCCATTTTTGCTCTATTATGTGGGTTTTTTGATGAATTTGGGAATAATATATAAATTGGGTGTTCTAGGCGTGATTCTAGCTTTAATTTACGAAGCTAAATTAGTCCGCGAAGATAAAATCGAAACAGCTTTTTTTACTGTTAATTCTTGGATCTCAGTATTGATAATGCTTGCTATTGTTTTGGATTTGGTTTTTTCTTGCTATATTTTCTCTTGAGGCATAATCTATTTACAACTATCTAAAAAACTATTGGCGCGGTTATGTATTTGGCACTTTAGCTTTAGTGCTTGTTAATCTTTTGGGCGCGTATATTCCTCAGCTTATCAAAACTACCATCGATACCCTTCAAGATTTAGACCAAAAAGAATTTATCCAAAACAGTTTGATCTTGATTGTTTTACTTAGTATTGTGATGGCGATAATTAGAGTTTATTCTCGGCAAGTAATTTTTGGAATCGGCAGGCAGATTGAGTTTGATCTCAAAAAAGATATTTTTAATCATGTTATAAAACTACAACCCAGTTTTTTTAATCAGCAAAAAACTGGAGATTTGATTTCTATTATGAGTAATGATGTCCAGGCGTTACGGGGCTTGGGTGGTTTTGCTATGCTGAATGTTATTAATACTTTTATTGCTTTTGTGGTAATAATTCCGCTGATGTTTAAGCTGCATGTGGCTCTCACCTGGTGCTTTTTAGCCTTAATCCCTGCTGTGCTTTTTTTTGTTTTTGGTCTGAGCGCCAAAATAAAATTCTTCCAGCAAAAAGTCCAAGAAAAACTTGGTGAGTTGAGTAATTTTTTGGAAGCCAATATCTCTGGCATTCATATCGTAAAAGCTTACGCTCAAGAGATTACAGAAATTACAAGATTTAATTTTTTTAATAACAGCCTTAAAAAAGATTATCTTTCTCTGGTTAAAGTACGGAGCTTAATTGGTCCGGTGATGCGGGTTATAGCGTCTTTGGGATTTGTACTGTTGATGTATATTGGCGGGCAAGGAATTATTTCTAAATCTTTTACAGCCGGAGATTTTGCCGCTTATTCACTTTATATCCAAAAGCTAATTTGGCCAGTTGCTACGCTGGGCTGGCTGGTTACTATTATTTATCGCGCGCAAGTAAGCTATAAACGCATTGAAGCGATACTCGCTGTCAAACCCAGTATTTATGATGATCCTAACGCTATTAATAAGACTAATTTTTCTGATGAAATCACTGTGCCTGCTTTAGATCTAAAAATCAAAAAAGGTCAAAACATTGCAATTATTGGGACTATCGGTTCTGGTAAATCGACTCTTGCTAATAAACTAATGCGCCTTGTGGATACCAATGATAATGAGGTATTCATTGATAATGTAGACACAAAAAAAATCACACTATCTTCATTGAGATCTTTAATTAATATTGTGCCGCAGGAAAATTTCTTATTTTCTACTTCTATACACGAGAATATCGCTTACGCCCGAGACCTCGAGCGTGCTGAAGTGATTCGCCTGGCTGAGCTGGTTTGTATCCATGATGAGATTATGAAATTACCTGAGGGCTATGATTCTATTGTAGGTGAGCGCGGTGTAACCCTCTCTGGCGGTCAAAGACAAAGGCTTGCTATCGCGCGTGCGCTTGCTATCGATCCCGAGATTCTTATTCTTGATGATGCTCTTAGTAGCCTTGATAACGAGAGCTGCGAAAAAATTCTAAAAAATATTCTTGATATCAGAAAGTCTAAAACTACTATTTTTATTACTCATAAAATAAAAATTGTTTACAACATGGATTTGATTCTGGTGATGGATAAAAACCAAATCATTGAGCAAGGGAACCACAAAGAACTTTACCTTAAACCTAATTCTTTATACAGAGACCTTCTTTTGGAAGCTGGTCTTGAAGGGGGTCCTGATGAAAAATCTTGAGCTTCTAAAAATCCTAAAACCTTTTTTAAAACCTTACCTAAAAAAACTTTTTTTAGTGCTTTTATTACTACCCTTAAGCTCTATAAGCTTTTCGATTCAGCCTGTCATCATGCAACGCGCTATTGATGGACCTTTGAGCAAGGGTGATTTTTCTGGTCTTTGGGTTTTTGCGCTGGCACTTGGGCTTGCTGTCCTGTTTAATTTTTTTGCACAAATTTGGCAGTTTTGGTTGGTTAATATTATTGGTCAAGATTTGATTGCTAGCTTGCGACTAAAGATTTTTTCTCACCTTGAAAGATTGCCGATGAGTTTTTTTGATAAGACGCCTGTAGGGCGCTCTGTATCCCGCATTACTAGCGATCTTGAACAGCTTTCAGAGAGCTTGGCTGGTGGACTGGTCTTGGTAGTTTTGGATCTTTTGAATATAGTTACAATTCTTGTTTTTATGCTTTATTTAAGTCCAGTATTTGCTTTGGTGGTTTCATCGTTTTTAATACCGATTTATTTTTTATCGATTTATTATCAAGAAAAATTTCGCAAGGCTAACCTAGACTCACGTCAGGAGCTCTCTAAGCTAAATTCTTTTTTACAACAAAACATAGTTGGTATTTCTGTCGTTCATGCCCTTAACAGCATAAAAAAAAGCATGAGAATTTTTGATGATAATAATAAAAAATATTTTCAAGCAAACGACCAGAGTATTAAAGCTGACGCCCAGCTCTCAGCTCTCATAGAGCTGGTTTCGTTACTGGCTATCGTTTGTTTGATTTGGCTGTCTCTTAAGATCATCGACTCTACGATTCATATTCCAATTAGTATCGGAATTATTCTTGCTTTTATTCAATACACTCAATCTTTATTTGAGCCGATTCGAAATCTCACTGATAAATTTACGGTCATTCAATCCGCTTTTACAGCACTTGAGAGAGTTAATCAAATCCTTGAAGAGAAAGAAGAGATTTTTGATATAAAGAATCCTCTTAAAATCCCTGCTCTAAATACCCTGCAAAACCAGCCGCTGATTGAGTTTAAGAATGTGTGGTTTAGATATTCACCTAACTTACCTTGGGTTTTACAGAATATAAATCTTAAGATTTATCCCGGTCAAAAAGTAGCTTTTGTCGGTAAAACTGGTGCTGGAAAAACCAGCATCATAAAACTAATGACTAGGCTTTACGAGGTCACTAGCGGCGAGATTTTAGTAGGTGGAGTGAATATAAAAGACATTGCTCAAGATGATTTGAGAGCCTTTATTGGGACAGTGCACCAAGATTCATATATTTTTGCAGGAGACTTACTCCATAACATTCAGCTAAACAGAAACTACTCCCAGATCGATTGGAACTTAGTCCAGGATCTGCTTTCTAAAAGTTCTTTAAAACTAGAAACTCAGCTAAGCGAGAGGGCCACTAATATTTCTTCAGGAGAAGAGCAGTTGATAAATTTTGCGCGAGTGTTTTCTGCTCATCCGCCAGTAATCATCCTGGATGAAGCGAGCGCAAAGATAGATGTTAAAACTGAAAATCATTTGCAACAAGTGCTAACCAAGCACATTAAAAACAAAACCTTGATCTATGTCGCTCACCGACTGGAAACTATCTCTCACTGCGATCGTATTTACACGCTTGAGCGCGGTAAGATAATCGACCAAGTTTAGATTTTAAAAATATTTATTTAAGGATTCGCTGAAAAACGAAGTTTTGAGGCTGAATCCGCTTAAAAAAAATGTTAAGATCCACTCCCTGAGCCAAGATTTTCTCTTGGCTCAGGGTTGAAAAATCGACACAGTCGTATTTTTCAGTGGATACTTAACTAGACTATTCAATACTATAGTACTAAAATTATTAGATAGAATCTCATGATACAGAAATTTTTAAGTGATAAAGAAGGTAGTGCGGCTAAGTTTTTTATGCTCTCTTCTTTAGTTTGGTTGGTGCTCGGAATGGGCTTGGGGCTTTTGGGCTCGCTAGAATTCTCTTACCCAGATATAACCAAGGGAATTCCTCAGCTTTCATTCACTCGAATCCGCCCAGCTCACGTTAATATGGTGGCTTTTGGCTGGCTGTCTATGGCTAATATCGGATCAGCACTTTACATCATTCCTGCTCTTTGTCGTACTAAATTATTTTCTGAGAAGCTTGGTAATTTTGCTTGCGTAGTTTGGAACGGTGTTATTGGACTTGGTGCGCTTTCTTTACTTAACGCCTACACAGAAGGTAGAGAGTACGCTGAGCTCAGAGAGCCTTTTGATGTCTTGGTTTTAGTAGGACTATTACTTCTTTCTTACAACCTTTTTAGAACAGTACTTAATAGAACAGTAAAAAAACTCTACGTCTCTGTTTGGTACATTATGGGTGCTTTTTTCTGGATGCCTATTGTTTACTTGGTAGGTAACAGAACTTTCGTTGCGATGGATGGTCTTAATGACGGTATTTTAAACTGGTTTTATGGTCACAATATTCTTGGTATGTGGTTTACAGTTTTGGGTGTGGGAATTGCTTACTATATGGTTCCTAAGATGAGCGGCAAGGCTATCTGGAGTCATAGTTTATCAATGGTTGGTTTTTGGACTATTGCTTTTTTCTATGCGCCTACTGGTACTCACCACTTGCTCCAATCCCCTGTCCCTGAGTGGCTTAAAGCTCTTGCAGTAATTTTCTCTGCGGCTCTTGTGATTCCGGTTATTACAGTTCTTACCAACTTCTATATGACTATGAAAGGTAGCTGGTGGATGCTTTCTACTAATATGCCTCTTCGCTTCGTGATGACTGGTTCACTATTTTATTTATTCACTTGCTTGCAAGGTCCTTTCCAAGCGACTCGCGGTGTTAACTGGTATATCCACTTCACTCAGTGGGTTGTAGGACACGCGCATGCTGCACTGCTTGGTACTTTTACATTTTTTGTAATCGGTTCTCTTTATTATGGTATCCAAAGGCTCACTGGACGCAAGATCTATTCAGTGCGTTTAGTTAAGTGGCATTATTGGTTACTATTTATTGGATTCTCGATTTTCTATCTAGCCCTCACCATTGCTGGTCTTCAGCAGTCAGTGGGTTGGGCTTTAGGTTATCCTGTGGGGCAGTGGTCTTTAACCTTGCCTCCAATGTGGTTCACCAGATTAATTGGTGGAGCCATGATGTTCACTAGTAGTTGCTTGTTTGCCTACAATATTTATAAAACCATGACTGATAAAACAATATCGACGGATGCCGAACTAAACTTGGCAGTTCCAGTGGAGGGCAAGTAAATGAACGACAATAACGAAAACAAAAAAATCGGGGCTAAAGGCTATTTAATGCCCGCAATAGTAGTCGCTGTTTCATTCCTGACTATTTATACGGTCGTAGTCGCTATCCCTGATATGACTATGATTAAGACTCAGCCCAGCAAGTACGCAATGGAGTATATCCAGCGTGATGAAAAAGGTCAAATCGTTCGCGATAAGCAAGGTTTACCTGTGCCTAATGAAGCTGGCTTAGGAAGGCAAGTTTATGTCAGAGAAGGATGCTTTTATTGCCACTCTCAATTCGTAAGACCTCAAGATAGAGATTTTGGATCTAAGGTTCAAGCCGGAGACTATGTAAACGAGACTCCAAACGTGCTTGGTACTTCTCGTACTGGTCCAGATTTATCAAACGAAGGCGGCAAGCTGCCTGATGCTTGGCATATAGGTCACTTAAAAGATCCAAGAGCTTATACACCTGGATCTATAATGCCTTCTTTTAGTTATCTAAATGACGAAGATTTGAAACATTTAGTAGCTTACTTACAATCATTGGGTCGTAAGAGATTTGAAGATCCAGCTAATAGAGGTATATACGAGGCTTACTACCCTGAAGCAGATACTGCTTTTTGGAAGGCTTCAGAAAACCATAAGCCAAATGTCGATAGTGCAACTGCTGCGAATGCAGGTGCTGGTATATTTAGACAAAACTGCGCTGTGTGCCATGGTACAAACGGTCTTGGAAATGGACCAAACGCTCTTGCCATGAACAAAAAACCAGCTAACTTCTCAAGACCATTTTATAAGGCTTACTCTGATAAGACTTGGTACTATAAAGTAGCTGAGGGTGTGCCTGGTACTAGAATGCCGCGCTGGAAGCTTAAGCTAAAACCAGAACAAATGTGGTATCTAGTGGCTTACCTGAAGACTTTACCTCAGGACAATGTAGAGATTATTGCTCCTTACCAAAGCATTGACGATCTACAATGGGAGTCACAATCTGCTCTAGATGCGCCTTTGGCTGAGACCCAAAGAAGAATCGGTCAGCAAAAAGAAGAAGGCTCATATAAGCCTAATCCTGGCGGACCTACTGGTAGTGAGCTAAGTGGAGGATCTGCTGGTGGGCATTAAGTGGTTACTAGGTTTTAATGAATGGATACTGCTAACTTTTAATAAAGAAGCATTATTCATTTTTATGATTTACTGTGTGATGGCTTTTGTACTTGCAAGCTTTGTTTTTTACTGGGCAATGAAAGATGGGCAATTCAAAGACATCGAGCTTGCTAAAAACGAAATGATGGAGGAATTTTAATGACTGAAAAAAATAACCAGATGGACGAAATGTCCCCAATCTCTCCTGACATTGCCAAAAGCTTTGTTACACCGACTGAAGAATATAGAGTTAGCCATAATCGCCCGCCTATCTTCTTAATCGTACTTTATGTGCTGGTTATAGCTTGGTGCGCTATTAGTTGGATACCTTTTTACGGTTATTAATTTTTAAACGAGGAAAAATTTGTGAAAATAAAAAATCTAAAAATCCAGCCAATCTCAAGAATCCTAGCAATAGCACTATTGCTATTTTTGGGACTACACTCAGCGCAAGCAGTTTCCCAAACAGGTTTGCAGTCGTCTCTAATAAAAGAGTGGCATTCTGAAGTGGATCGCACTAAATGCAGAGATTTTAGATATCCATCTCACGAGCCATCCATCGTAAGTGGTCAAAAAGTTTATAAAGCAAATTGCGCTCAGTGTCACGGTGAGACTCCTAGCGCTTCTAGTAAAGAATCTTTTAGAAAAGTAAGTCCAGAAAAACATTTTGAGTATGTTTGTGGCGGAGATCCTAAGGGAGTGCATAAATTTGCAAAAACTCTTACTATTGACGAAAGATGGGATTCTTTAATTTATATGAGATCTAATGTACTTGGCTACTTTAAAGAAGGTTCACCAGAGCTTGCTGAAATGGATGCGATTTTTGGTGGTAACTGCGCTGTTTGCCACGGTACTAGAGGGCAAGGAGACGGAAACCTTCATAAACACTTGGTTCCACAGCCTGCTAATTTTAAGATGTTTAAACGACTCTATACAAGAACAGACGAAAGATTGTTTAATGAAATCGCTCATGGTATTCCTTGGACAGCTATGCCTGCTTGGTATAACAGATACGATTTTGATAAAAAGCAAACTTTTGATGATGAGCTGATTTGGAGATTAGTTAGCTACGTTAGACAGTTCAGTATGAGTCAATCACTAGATAGACTTGATGAAGGTAAAGCTAAGCTTGATGCTTACAAGTCTAAACTCAAAAAAGGGGAGACTAAGTAGATTTTATGTCAATGAAATTTGAGAGAAGAGAAATATTAAAAGGGATTTTGGCTTTGCCAGTAATAGGAGCAATAAGCTCGCTATTTATATCTCCTTTTGTAAGATATCTAAAACCTAGTTCTGGGCCGCTAGCTACGATGGAAGTAATGAAGACTCCTGATAAACCGATCGCTGTTACTGAGGTGGCTTTTGGACTTACTGAATTTCCAGAGCCTTGGTCATTTAAGTATTTTATGTTTCAAGAGGCTAATAGAGAATATACTTCTGTCTCTGAGCAAATCAAGACTATCCCAGGAGCCGCTGTTAGATTACCTTCTAGCACTAATGGTAAACCTGATTTTGTGGTTTTCTCAAGAGTGTGCCCGCATTTGGGTTGTGTGTTTAATTTTGTACCTCAAGAAGATGAAGTAGCTAAAGGTTATAACTACACTCCTAAGCCCGGTCAAAAAGTTTTTGCATGTCCTTGCCACCTTTCTGTTTATGATCCAATGCAAACAGATAGCAAGGGTCAAGGCAAGGTAGTCTCTGGTCCGGCTCCTAGATCACCTTTTAAATTTAATTATGAGGTAGATAGTTCTCAGCTGGTCATTAAGAGTCTTGAGTCTGGAGGTATTTCCTAATGATAACTATTCCTACAATAGATCAAGCCCAAAAATTTGTAATGGATCGTCTTAAAAATATTGATTTTTTTGATGAGACTTTTGTTGATAAACAAAAAGATAATCCTTGGTATAAGCTCGGCCCAATCCAATGGCTATGCTGGATTGTGACTATCGCTTCTGGAGCACTTTTGGTGATGTTTTATATCCCAACAGCTGAGCAAGCTTACGATAGTATCATCGTTATTCAAGAGCATATTCCTTTTGGTTGGTTAATTAGAGGCATGCATAAATACGGAGCTGATGCGTTTATCGTAATGTGCACGCTTAAGATGTATCGTATGTTTATTTGCGCTGACTATAAAGGCAGTCGCGAGCTTAATCTCTGGATTTGCTTTTTCTTGATGCTTTTAGGTTTTTATTCAGGACTATCTGGATATCTTCTGATCTGGAACCAGAGAGCTTTTTGGGCGACTAAGGTATTTGCTACCTTCCCTGGCTATATGGATCAGTTTGGGATTAATCTAGCTTTTCTTGGTGAGACTGTTGTTAACCAGCTTCTTGCTTGGGGCGTGCCGACTAGCTTGCCTGGTAAGTCTGTCGCTGATGGAGCTGGTGTCTTGCTTGATATGAAGCTTCTCAATAAATTCATTAACCTTAATCTTGGTATGACCACTCAGCAAATCCTTCTTGGAGGAAGTGCTATTGGACAAGCCACTATTACTAGGTTCTATTCCATGCACATGGCTCTTTCCACTATTGGTCTTATTATTGTTGAGCTTTATTTTTATAGTAATAAAAAGAAGCGTTTTAATTTGCCATGGTGGCCAGAAGGGTTTTTGGTGATATTAATGATCGCTGCGGCTTCTATGATATTCCCTGCTGAAATGGGTTCTAGAGCTAATCCTGCTGTTACTCCACTGCCGATACTTTCTGATTGGTACTTCCTTGCTTTATATCAAATGTACAAATATATCGAGCCGGTTTTAGCTACGTTTATTACAGTACTAATTCCTGCTACGGTTTTGTTATTACCGTTTTTTGATACCAGTAAAGAAACCAAAATGACCAAGCGCCCTATCATTATGGCGACTTGTATTATGGGAGCTATTAATACTGTAGTATTTTCAGTTTTGATTATTCTTAATATCGCTAACATCAATACCGATCCACCTTATTGGATTTTTGGATCGACCATGATAGTCGCTATTGGGATTTATTTTTCTCAGTTGCAGTATGCAGGTTTTAATCGTTGGAGATTAATGGGTTTGTATACCTTGTTTATGTTCCTTTATTTATCAAGAGTTCACACTTTACCTTATTTTGGGTTTAATTTAGATCCGATTCTTGGTAAGACTTTCTTCGCTGATGGGTCTTGGGGCAGAATGTGGATATTTTATGGTGGGTTTTTCTTGCTTCATGTTTTGGTTTTTGCTTATGAAAACCAGCTTATGAAAGCCCTAAAAGCCACTCCTAGTCCAGAACTTAAAGGAGCTACAGCTTAATGATGATGGCTAACAAAAAAAACAAAATCAATTATAGTTTTTGGATTAGTTTTGTTATTTCCATTATTTCTTTGTCGCAGTTTTTTGGTGGACACAAATATATTTCTCAAGGAAACGAGCTGGGCATGAAGGTTTTCGTCCCGCTTAGTATTGTGGTTTTTCTTTTGACCTTGGTGTATATGGCATTTATTATTTACGCCGAAGAAAAAGAAAGAGAAAACCTAAGTGTAAAAATAGATTTTTTTGAATTTTTATATAAAATCTCAAAACGAGGTAATAAGCAAAATGACTAATAAAAAAGATGATCTGATGATACTCCCTTACCTAGTGGCTTTGGCTAATCTAGGTTTGTTTGGGTTATTGTTCGGAGCGATGTGGTTTTTTGAATTAATGGGAGCTGATCCTGATTATTTCGATAAGGGTACTTTGCAAAATTTGCAGTACATTAATATGGTTTCTAGCAAGTTTGGTTTTCATATAGATCCTGCTCAGGATCCGCATGTATCCACGCTTGGCTTCTCTATTTGTTTGGGTTTGGCTCTAGTTTCTTCTTGGTTTTGTATAGTGATGGCTAATAGAAAATCACTTGATCAAGTCGAGACTACTGATTTGGCGACAGGGGCATAAAAGGATTTATTAAGATGTTTACTACTTTAGTTAGAACTGGTCAAAAAGTAATTCTTAGAATAGAGGATCTTCTAAACAAGATTTTCACCGCCGAAGAAAATATTCTTTATTACCACGGCGCACTCCCGAATTTCTTCATGTGGATTTTATTCCTGTCGGGTTTGTTACTTTTCGTTTACTATATACCGACTCTTGAAGGTGCGTACCAATCAGTAGAGTACATAACTCGCAAAGTCCCTTACGGAGACATGGTCAGAGGTATTCATAGATACGCGGCTGATGCGATGTTACTAACCGTTTTGCTTCACGCAATGAGAGTATATTTTACTGATAGATATAGAGAGTACAGAATTATCGCTTGGTATTCTGGAATAGCTCTATCCGTGATGATGTCTATTATCGGTATCTCTGGATATATTCTTGTCTGGGACGAAAGATCTTACCAAATCGTTTTGAAGATGAGTGAGTTTTTGGCGGCTGTTCCTTTTATCGGTCAGTCTATGTCACATGCTTTTATTAATGATGATGTGATTTCTAATTACACCATGAGCATGGCGTTTTTCTTGCATACCGGAATTTCTTTTTCGTTATTGGTTATGCTTTGGGTGCACTATATGCGCATTTCAAGACCAGTAGTAAATGTAACTTGGTCAATTGGCTGTTTGCTTGGTGGATTGATACTCATCATATCTGGTATTTTGCCTGCTACTTCAGGTCCAGAAGCGAACTTCACTGTAGAGCCTAAGTATTTTGATATGGATTGGTTCTATCTCTGGATTTTCCCTGTTATGAAGATTTTGGGAAATGGCTGGACTTGGTTATTAGTTATTGCAGGTATTACTTTCTCGGTACTATTACCAAACTTTGTGAAGTCTAGAGACCACGAAGCGGCTGAGGTCAATAAAGACAAGTGCGTCGGTTGTAAGCTCTGCTCTATAGATTGCCCTTACGAAGCTATTTATATGTCACCGCGTAATGATGGCAGTAGATTCAAGGAGATCGCTGTCGTTATAGATGATAGATGCGCTGAGTGCGGACTTTGTGTGGGAGCTTGTAATTTTGATGCCATCGAATTGCCGTTTTATACATCACCTACCGTTATGGATGATGTAAGAATTGCTCTTCAAAACGCATAAATAAAGAGGTTTAATCATGAGTGAAACAGTAGAAAAATCTAAAACAGCTAAAGAAACCAAAATCTTGGTTATAGCTTGTGAGCGCAGTGTCAATCTAGAAAAAGATTTAGATGGGCGCAAGCTCAAAGGCGTCGAAAACGCTCTTGTAGTGCAGGTTCCATGTAGTGGTATGATTCAGCCACGCATGATTGAAGCGGCGTTTAAAGATGGTGCTGATGGCGTAATTGCGATGGGCTGTCAAATCGGTGATTGTCATTTTCGTGAGGGAAATAAATTTTGCCGCGAAAGATTACTTGGACTAAGACCACCTGTAATCAAAAAATCAGTCCCTAAAAATCGTCTAAAAGGTCTCTGGATGTCAGAAGTCCAAGTCGATACCTTCAAAAAAAGAGTAGAAGAATTTAAAGAGCACGTAGCTAATGAGCTAGCGCAAGGAAGATAAAATGGCAGAAAAAAAACAAAAAACAAAAATCGATATTCTTTTTGATAATGCAATTTTTTATATAATTTTGTTTGCTTGCATTTTATTGATAGCAAGTTTTGGTATTATCGCTGAAGCTTAAGCTTAATTTATGCAATCCACAGGAAACCTAATAAAAAATGACCTGATCCTAAAAGCCTTATGGTCAGAGCCTTGCAAGCGTCCTCCGGTCTGGATGATGCGTCAAGCTGGTAGATACTTACCTGAGTATATGGCGATTAGATCGCAGATGAGTTTTTTGGAGCTTTGCAAAAATCCTAAAAAAGCCGCCGAAGTCTCTGTCCAGCCCTACGAGATTCTGGGAGTGGACGCTATTATAATGTTTTCTGATATTTTAGTGCCGCTCGAGCCGATGGGGGCAGGGCTTGATTTTGATACAGGTAAGCCTCGCTTTGTGGTTCCGACTCGCACACCTGAGCAAATATCCGCTCTCAAGGATCTTAGCTCAAGCCAGATCGAAGAATCTTGCGATTATGTCTACCAGACCATTTCAGAGATAAAAAACCTCGTCAAAAACGAAGTGCCCGTGCTGGGATTTGCGGGCGCGCCTTGGACTCTTGCTAGTTATATGATAGAAGGCGGCGGATCTAAAGAGTTTGCTGAAATAAAAAAACTCATGTATCTAAACCCGCTTGCTATGCACGAATTACTTGAGAAGCTTTCTAATGTAATCGCTGAATATTTAATTCTCAAACTCAAGCACGGCGCTAATGCTCTCCAGCTTTTTGATACTTGGGCTTCTGTGCTGACTCAAAAAGACTATCAAGAATTCGCCTTGCCTTACCAGCAAAAAATTATTGCTAAGATCCGCTCTCTATACCCGACAGCGTCTATTACTCTTTATGTTAACGGAGTCGCTAATGTGATTGATTATATGATGGCCAGCGGCGCTAATTGCTTGAGCGTGGATTGGCGGGTAAACCTCGGAGAAATTAAGGAATATATCGACTCAGCTACAGCCAACGGAAATGCCCCTCTGATGGCAGTGCAGGGTAATTTCGATCCCTGTGCCCTCCTGGGACCTGAATCTCGCGTGATTGACCTGACTTTAGAGATGTTAGAGGGTATGCGCGGTAAAAATGGCTATATCGCCAATCTGGGACATGGTATTATCCCTCAAGTCCCGGTAAAAAACGCAAAAGCCTTTATTGATACGGTAAAATCCTGGTCCTAAGCTTTTGCTAGAATTAAGACTATAAGTGGTCGTAAACCAAGAAAAAATCAACTTTTTAACTGCCAAATACGGTGTTGTAGTCCCGCGCTACACCAGTTATCCTACGGCTCCCGAGTGGAAACATGAGTACTCCCAAGAAATCTATGAATCGGCTATAAAAGCCTCTAATGCTCAAGCCCAAGGCTATTCTATTTATTTGCATATTCCTTTTTGCCAAGAGCAGTGCTACTACTGCGGCTGTAATGTAGTCATCAGCCCGAATAAAGGTATCGAAATCAATTACCTGGATAAACTAAAAAGTGAGCTTGAGTATTATGGCGCTCTAATCGATAAGTCGCGCGCTTGCCTGCAAATGGCGTGGGGAGGCGGCACTCCGACTTATCTTAGTCCAGAGCAGATTATAGAATTGAGTGATTTTATAAAAGCGAATTTTAATCTCAGCCCCAAAACCAATGACTATGAGTATTCTATCGAGATTGATCCTCGCGTTACTACCAAGGATCATTTGAGTGCTCTTTATGAATCGGGCTTTAATCGTCTGAGCATGGGCGTTCAAGACTTTAATCTAAAAACCCAAACTGCAATAAATCGCATCCAAACTTTTGCAGACACCGCGCTCTTGGTTGAGACTGCTCGCGATATAGGTTTTAAGAGTATAAATTTGGATTTGATTTATGGGCTTCCTTTTCAGTCTATGAGCAGTTTTCAAGACACCATCCAAAAAATAAAAGAAATCAATCCTGAGCGAATCGCGCTTTTTAATTACGCACATATCCCGTCGATTTTTCCTTACCAAAAAAAATATATCGATGAAAGCCAATTGCCAAGCCAAGATGAAAAACTAAAAATTTTTGATAATGCTGTTGCTGAGTTTTTAGGCTGTGGATATGAGTTTATAGGTTTAGATCATTTCGCTAAGCCTGATGATGGGCTGGCTGTCGCTCAGCGAAATGGCACTCTCTATCGCAATTTTCAAGGCTATACTACTTTTGCTGGAGCGGATTTGTTTGGCTTCGGGATTACCGCTATTAGCGATGTGCAGGGCGTTTATAAACAAAACCACAAAAAACTAAATCAATACTACTCGAGTTTTAAGGGTGCTGATAAATTTATGAACTGCACTCCAGATGACCGCGAGCGCCGAGAAATCATAAAACAAATCATGTGCAATGGTTTTGTTACTATCGACTCAGGCAAGTATCAAGCAGAAATCAATCAGCTCGCGCCTTTTGTAGAAGATAAATTAGTCACAATAAGTGATATTGGCTCTCTAACTGAGTTACGTCTCTCAGACGAGGGAAGATTCCTTTCCCGTAATATCGCTGCCTGCTTCGATACTTATCTGCGCCAGACCGGCGGTCATAAGCTGTTTTCGAGGGCGCTTTAGTATTTACTCATTGCACTTATTATAATATCGTTAGATAATTTTAAGATATAAGGCTTTTTTGGGAGAAAAGTTTTGCAAAGTGTTTCAGGTTCGAGTTCTAAATCTGCTTCCACTGCTTCGGCCTTTGGGTCAAATCAGCTATTTACCGTCGAGCAAAGCGGACAAGCTTCGACTAATAATAATTTTACATTAAGAGCCAAGGCTCTTGTCGTGCGAGAGGGTTTTGATAGACCCGCCCCCGAACAAGCTCCTCGTCAAATCGATCCATCTATGCTCGCTAGAATAGCACTTGAAGAAGAGCTCAAAAAAAAAGGTGGCGGAGGTGGCGGCGGCTCAGCACCTTCGTTTAATCCTAATATGTGGATTTCATATAGTTACAAGCTTATGAATGACGCTCTCCAGCAGCTTTACGCTCTAATCAATCAAATCCTCGATCAATCTAACGCACAGAGTTCTTCTGCTGTTTCCAATCTAGCTAGCCAATTGGGTTCTAGCGTGATGAGTAGTTTTAGTGCTCTTACCAGTCCGCTAAAAAATATTTTCCAGAATACTAATAATTCTCTGCGTGACAATATCGCTCGCAGTCCTCTATCTGATGCCATGAAAAAACTTGCTGATCCAGTGCAGTTCGCCAATATTCTTTTTAGCTCTCTTGTCAGCAATCTAAAAAAAGCTATCTACGGCAGGGACAATGATACTAAGACTAATACTCAAGAACAAACAGAAAAAGAAGAATTAGCTAATCTAAATATGATGAGTGCGATCGCTGATGAGGATAATGAAGCGAATGGCAAGAGCATAAAATCTCATATGGATAATATTGCTAGGCAGTATAATAACTGGGCAAATAGTCTTAAGAACTAACTCTGTAACTTGTTCCCAAATCGCCTATAGCGGCGTTTCGCTCATCCTTAAACATTCACCAAATCTTCAGCGCCGAGCATAGATTCTTCCGAATCTATTCTTTTAATTGAAGCCCCAAGAGATTTGAATTTTTCTTCTAGATGCTCATAACCACGATCTAAATGAGCAAGACCACTTACTTGACTTTTACCTTTTGCACTAAGCCCAGCCAAAATCAAAGCGGCTGTACTTCTAAGATCTTTGCCTTCAACAGCAGTACCGCTCAATTGTTCTACGCCTTTAATTACAGCAACTTTGCCATTAATATCAATGCAGGCTCCCATGCGTTTAAATTCTTCTTTGTGCTGGAATCTAGAATCATAAATATTTTCAACAACAATGCTAGTACCCTCAGCAATAGTAAGCATTGCAGAAAAAAGAGGCTGAATATCAGTGGAAAAACCAGGATACCAAACAGTGGTAATATCAGTTGCTCTTGGTCTATCTATCTTAAGTTCGCTTGTAATATCAACAACTGCTCTTCCATCTAGACTCTTGCCTGTCTTTTTGATTTTTAGGCTAACACCAGCGTCTTCAAGCTTGCTGAGTAAAGATTGTAAATCCTCTTCAATAACGGATTTTACTGTAGTCTTACCTTTGGTCATGATACCAGCGATCATATAAGTCGCCGCTTCGATACGATCAGGTATGCAAGTATGCTCAACAGAGTGAAGATCTTCAATTCTTTTACCAACTATATGAATATTACTAGAACCAGCTCCAGTAATTTCACAGCCCATCTTGTTAAGGAAATTTGCTAAATCGACTATCTCAGGATCTTGAGCGGCGTTCTCTATAACCGTCTCACCTTCTGCCATACAAGCTGCGAGCATAATATTTTCAGTAGCTCCGTTGCTAGGCAAATCCAGATAAACTTTTGCACCAACTAATTTATCAGCTTTAGCAATGACGTAACCTTGTTCTTCTGAAATTTTGGCACCAAGAGCTTTTAGACCTTTTAGATGTAGATCTACTTTACGAGCTCCGATATTACAGCCTCCAGGTAAAGCAATTCTAGCCTCTTTAAATCTTCCAACCAAAGCACCCAAGCAAACAAAGCTAGCTCTAAGTTTATTAGCTAGACTGAGAGGGACAAAAGAACTTGATAAATCTTTAGCATTGATGGTAACAGTATTATTCTGAAAACTAGCTTCGCCTCCTAAAATTTTAACTATCTCAAGCATTACATCTATATCTGATAATTCTGGAGTTGCGTGAATAACAGACTGACCCTCACCGAGCAATAAAGCCGCGGCTATCAATTTTAAAGCTGAATTTTTCGCGCCAGAAATTTCAACTGCACCATTCAAAGGCTTTCCACCTTCTATTAATAAAAATTTTGAATTTGATTTTGCCACCCTATTTTTTCTCCAGTCTGTATTTGTAGACAGACGTAAACCCAATAATATTGTTTCACAAAAGCCTTAGTTTCGCCACGAATCAAGATAAGAGAAGTACGATTTTAATTTTTAATTAGTTTTTGTTAGGCGGATTCTGCCTCAAAACTTCGTTTTTCAGCGAATCCTTAAAGCAGAGAAAAACACAGGGAACTGCTCTGTGAGCGCTTTTACGCCTTTGTGCACTTGGTTTTTACTGCTCTCACTAATACTCAGACCATCTTGTGCCATTTCTTTTATAACAGTTGAAATCAGTTCAGCGACTTGTTTTGATTCTTTTTCTTTAAAGCCTCTTGTAGTTATAGTGGCAGTACCTACGCGAATACCACTAGTAGTAAATGGGCTTTCAGGGTCATTAGGCACACCGTTTTTATTAACCGTGATTTTTAGCTCGTCAAGCAAGTTAGCGAGGTTTTTACCGGTTAGCTTAAACTTCCTTAAATCTAATAATAATAAATGATTATCAGTGCCACCAGATACCATATCTATACCATGCTCAGTAAAAGTTTCGGCCATGGCTTTGCAGTTTTTGATGATTTGTTCTTGATAAAGCTTGAAATCTGGTTCTAGAGCTTCTTTGAAGGCGACAGCTTTACCAGCAATTACATGCATGAGAGGTCCGCCCTGAGTGCCAGGGAAGATTGCTGAATTAATAAGCTTAGTAAATTCTTCATTGTTCCAGAGTATAATTCCGCCACGTGGTCCGCGCAAAGTCTTATGGGTAGTGCTAGTCACCACATCAGCATGCGGAAATGGGCTTGGATGCACGCCTCCAGCCACAAGTCCAGATATATGCGCCATATCCACCATCAAAAGCGCTCCGCATCTATCAGCGATGGCCCTAAACTTCCCAAAATCAATTACACGCGGGTAAGCAGAAGCGCCAGCGATAATAAGCTTAGGCTTTTCCTCGATCGCGATTTTTTCTATAGCTGAGTAATCCAAAAATCCATTTTCATCAACTCCATAGCTAAGAGCTTGAAACCATTTGCCAGAGACGTTTACAGTAGCTCCGTGAGTAAGGTGTCCGCCTTCTTTTAGGCTCATGCCCAGGAATTTATCGCCAGGATTTAATAAGGCTAAAAATACAGCTAGATTAGCGTTGGCGCCTGAGTGCGGTTGGACATTTGCAAAATTACAGTTATAAAGCTTGCAAAGCCTTTCTATTGCAAGATCTTCGATTCTGTCGTGATGCTCGCAACCATTATAGTAGCGCTTATGCGGGTAACCTTCTGCGTATTTATTAGTGAGGCAGGAGCCCACTACATCCATAACAGCCTGACTGACAATGTTTTCGCTTGCGATTAATTCGATATTTTCTTGTTGTCTTTTGACCTCTTTATTGAGCAGAGCATTAATTTCAGGGTCTGATTGGTTAAGAGTACTACTTAGATCCATATAAATATAATAGCAAGAAATAGAGCTTGTTAAAAATGAGGCGAAATAATAATAAAGAAGCGAATAATCTGTGATTTTCAGCGAATCCTTAAGCCTAGGAGTAATTCTCTTCTCGTGCAATTAGCCTAGTTAAAAAAAACAAACTTTAACCAATAAATTTAAGGGAATTAATTTATGGCACATGCAGATATATTTGAAAAACTAAGTCGAGAAACTTCATTAACTAAAAAACAAAACACGACTTCAAACAATTTGGACAATAAAATTGAATCTTCGATTGATAAAAAAGCAATTGAAACGATAAAAATTATTGGTAAACAATTAATCGAAATGAAAGAATTAGTTCACGAACAATCCAAATTAATTGATTCACTACAAGATGAAGTTCTGAAGCTTAAAAAACGCCAAACCGAAGCTAAAGGCGATATTGAGATGGTAGTAATAGATCAAAAAGATGTCACCAAACAACTACGAACACTAAAAGCTATCGTTACAGGCGAGATACATGTGAACAATCGAATGCAACAAGATCAAGTAATTAATACAGCAAATACTAATCTTGCGCAATTACCACGAAACGCTTATCAAGAGATCAGTCCAGATGCAATATCAAAAAGGTTTTATAATAACTATGATCATAATCCACATTTTCAAACGAATACTAACGAATTTAACCAACAGACAAGAACTTTATCCAGCCATTCACAACAGAGTCAAGAGTTGGCTTTAAATCAATTACAAAGAGCTCAATCGATTCAACACAAATCAGGAATTGACCACAGTAATCACGCTGAGAGCGTTGCAAAAGAATTTATTTTTGGAAGAATTCCAAAACTTTTAAACTTAGAATAATTCTTCATTATCATCAAGACCAGTTTGAGATTCTTGAATTAAGATCTGCAATTCATTAGGAATATTAGAATCTTGAACTTGAGATGGTGCTGAAAATTGAGTTTGATAGAATTGATCCATTCCTTGAAGACGTTGTTTAGCTTCTTCAATTTCTTTTAATTCAAGCATTTGATTTACTTCAACAGGATTGGGATTTTGAGATTCTTGAGTATTAATTGCTGAATTTTTTGGAGCCTGAAATAAATATCTAGGGACTTTTGCATTACCCAAATTAGTATTCTGCTCTTGTGGGAATTGGGATTTATTTAACTGTTGGGTTTTAGTTTGAGCTGAGTTTGATTTATTTTTTTTCTCAATATTGGGCAAATTCTTAAAATAAATTTGTTCACTAATATCTAGTATAAATTTTGGATTAGTCTCTGCTTTAGCAAAACAAATTTCTAAAAATTGTTTTTGTTCTTCCAGAGGTTTTGATGTATTAAAAATCTCAGATTTTTTGAAGAAAAAATCTTTTTTTACCAAATGCTTGCTAGTGATTATCCTATCATAAGCTTGATTAGGATCTAATGCCTGAGCCATTTCTTCCATTTGTTTAAGAA
>JBEAYS010000023.1:0-21387 GCA_041170505.1 Cyanobacteriota bacterium | reverse complement strand
AAATCATCTATGCGAAACTCACTATAACCTTCATAAAAATAACTCACGTCAATCCCTTTCATAAACAGGGCTCTATCGTGAATTAACCCAGTCAGAGCATTTTTTAGAAGAGTTTTTATCTAACAAGCCCAGCAAAATCATAAATATCCCCAAATAAATAATCATGAATAAAAGCAAGTCCTTTAAAAGTGCCTATTTCAGCTCTCTCAATATCACCTGAATCCCAAAGTTTTTTAGCTTTTTGTTTACTAATTCTCTCTTCTGTCTTCGCTAATTCGACTTGATCTAAAATATTTAATTTATTTTCAAGCACCATAAAACATCCTCAGACCCCGTTACCAAGTGGATTTCGAGCCAAATCAATAATCTTATCAGCAACTTGCTCGATACTTAAATTATCAGTATTAATTTCATAAGCCGTATCAGCTTTTTTAAGAGGCGCTATATCGCGGGTAGAATCAAGCTTATCTCGCTCTTTAATCTCCTCAATTAACTCATCCAAGTTCACGGTTTCGCCTCGAGCGCTTAGCTCTTGGAACCTTCTTTTGGCACGGATTTCAGGAGAAGCCGTCAAAAATATCTTGGTGCTTGCATCTGGAAACACGACTGTCCCGATATCCCTCCCGTCTCCCGTCCATAATTACATTATTTTTTTTTGCGAGATTACGCTGAAGTATCAACAACTTAGATCGCACTTGCCCAAAAGAAGCGATATAACTAACATGCTGACTAATAATATTAGTTCTTATAACATTTGAAAGATCTCTCGATCCCACTAAAACTTTATTGCTATTGTCTTGTAAATCAATTTCTAAATTATCAAGAATGCCTTTGAGGATTTTTTCATTAAAATTGTTATTAGTTTTATCAACATTAACACTATGAGAGTTGAGATATTCCAACCACAAAAAAGCCACCACCCTAAACATCGCACCAGAATCTATATATAAATAACCCAGCTTGCCAGCGATGATCTTGGCGACTGTACTTTTGCCGCTAGCGGCAGGGCCATCAATTGCAATAATCTTATTTTTCAGCATTAAATTGGCTCACTAACTTGTGGATTAAGCTTAAAAGTTTCTCGTTTTTCAAAATATCTATTAAGAGCATTTAAATATGCCTGCGCTGAAGCCAGCAATATATCAGTGTTTGCTGAGTGCCCGCTATATATACTCTTAGTTTTATCATCTTGAATTCTGATAATCACTTCTCCAAGCGAATCTATACCTTCTGTTACAGACTTCACTGAGAATTCTATCAAGGTGCAATCAGCCTTAGTAAGTTTTTGGATACACTTGCAAATTGCATCGACAGGACCAGTACCTAACTCCGCACCTTTTAGAATATTGGTTTTATCACGCTGATCTTGAAGCATGACACTAGCTGTGGGCAGGCCGCTAGAGCCGCAAGTTACTTGAGCATGAAGTAGCTCAAAAGTGCTCACATTGTCGCTTTGGAGCGAATTATTTGTAGCGAGGCTAAGCAGATCTCTATCATCAATGCGTTTTTTCTTATCAGCCAGGCGAATAAATCTAGCGTAGATATCTTCCAGATTTTCTTGATTAATATTTTTAAACCCAAGCTGTTCGAGTCTAGATTTTAGAGCATGCTTACCAGATCTAGGCCCCAAGGGGATTTGCGTGGAAAGAATTCCAATATCTTCTGGATTCATAATCTCATAAGTTTTTTGGTTTTTGAGCATACCGTCTTGATGGATGCCAGACTCATGAGCAAAAGCATTAGCGCCGACAATAGCTTTATTAGGCTGTACAAAAATACCTGTCACATTACTGACAAGCTTACTAGTTCTGATGATTTGATGAGAATTTATATCCGTAAAAAGACCAAGATCACGGCGAGTTTTTAGAATCATCACTATCTCTTCAAGAGCTGAATTACCAGCGCGCTCGCCAATACCATTAATCGTACATTCCACTTGGCGCGCCCCATTCATTAAAGCTGATATTGAATTAGCGGTAGCAAGCCCCAGATCATTATGACAGTGAACAGAAATTATCGCTTGATCGATATTCGGCACATTCGCTTTTATATCAGCGATCAACTGCCCAAATTCCATCGGAGTGGTGTATCCCACTGTATCAGGGATATTAATAGAAGTGGCTCCGCTAGCAATAGCGGCTTCTATGATTTCATACAAAAAACTTTTTTCACTGCGCCCAGCATCCTCAGGCGAAAACTCAATTTCGTTTACCATGGATTTAGCAAAGGCGACCATGTCTTGAGCTCTTTTTAAGACCTGTTCTGGAGACATTTTTAGCTTATGCTCCATGTGGATAGCTGAAGTCGCGATAAAAGTGTGCAACCTGCTTTTGCGAGCTGGTTTAAGAGCATCAGCGGCTGATATAATATCTTTTTCAAGCGCGCGCGCCAGAGCACAAATCGTAGGACCTTCAATTTCTTCAGCGATTCTGTAAACAGCCTCAAAATCACCTTTACTAGAGACAGGAAACCCCGCCTCAATTACATCTACATTCAAAAGAGCTAATTGACGGGCGATTTGGAGCTTCTCGCTTGAGTTCATAGTCGCGCCAGGACTCTGCTCACCATCTCTTAAGGTGGTATCAAAAATATAAACTTTATTTGAATCGGTCACTTGTTTCATTATAATAGACTTCTCACAATTCCAATATACCCATATAATGTAAATAGATGTCGTCAAAAAACGGCTTAATAATCATATCTTTTTGCTTTTGGCTAGTTTTTGCTGGCTTAGCGGTCTTTGCTGAGGAAAACTTACCTTCTGGTCCGCCTGAAAAAGAAGCTTTTTTAGAAGGTAAAATTTCTCGAATTGAGATTTCTGGTAATCATTTATTAACAGATGAGGATATTAAAAAAGTTATTACCAGCTATCCTGGCATGCAGGTTTCACGAGATATCATCCTTGATGATCTGCGCAAAATTTTTAATCTGGGATATTTCCCAGCTCAGGGAGTTACAGCTAAGCCTTACCAACAAGATGACGGCTCTATAGTGCTTGAGTTTGTGGTCACAGAAAACCCGCCAGTAAGCGACTTGATTGTCTATGGAAACTACTCTAATTCAGGGATTGACGCTTATAGCTATTTTAGCGATCTAATAGGTAAGCCAGAAAACACCAGAGCAATAAGCGAAAAAATTCAAGCTCTAGAACAAGAATATTTTTCAAAAGGTTTTATTGTAGCCCGCGTTAAAGATATAGACCTGGATTCAGCTGGCAGACTCAAGATTTTTATTGATGAGGGTATTATCAGCGAGATAGTTTACACCGGTAACGCTCGCACAAAAGCAAGTTTCTTAAAGCATCTTATTAGCAACACCAATATTAATGAGCCTTATAACGAGTTAGATTTTTCAAAAGATTTTAAGCGTTTAAGAGGAGTTGGCTATTTTAATAACGTTAGTAGAGTTGTAAGACCGAGTGAAACTGATAATGGTTATGTTCTTGAAATTCAATTACAAGAAAAAGAAAAATACACATCTTTGGGGATCGGTGGTGGAGTAAATTCATCTGCCGGTATTTTTGGTAATGCAACTCTGGCCCTTGGCAACATAAAAGGCAAAGGCGAGACCTTAAATGTCAGTGCTCTATTAGGGTCTGGTCTGGGAGCGGGCTCTACTCTGAACACCAATAGTAATTTTGTGCGCAGAGGAAGATTCACTTCTATCAATGCTAGCTATTCAATTCCATATTTTCATGACACTCGCTACACTCTTACTAATACTTTAAATTTAAGTAGAGGACCAAACTTCGTCGTTGACTTGTCTAAGCAGACCACAGCAAGCCTCGGAACAGGCATCTCAAGGGGCTTTGGTGAGAATCATGTCTTTAGACTTAATGCTAATGCTAATTATATAGACGTGCAAGACCGCGATAGAAGCCAATATATAAATGATGTCGCTAAAAACATAGCTGAAATAGATAATTTAACTAATGAAGAGATACTCAGTAAAGGCGGCAAGGATTTTCTTGGAGGGCGCATGGGTATTGCAAGAGCAGAGGCTCGCAAGATACGAGATGAGCAAATCGTAAAAGGTTTTTACTTCGGAATTAATCCTAGCTATAGTTTTGCTGACCTTGATGATCCATCTAGACCGCGCTCAGGATGGAGATCCCGCTTCGGTCTGAATCCCAATGTGGGTTTGGGAGAAATCAATAGTTACTCTAAATTAAACGGAAGCGCCACTAAATATATCCCTGTCGGAGAAAAATCTTCTTTTATATTTAATGCTCGAGGCGGATATGAGCTTTTTGGTGATATTCCCCAATTCGATAAATACCGCTTGGGTACTAGTACTGGGGTAAGAGGCTATAGACAATTTAGTCAATTGGGAGTCGGAAATAAATTACTAATTTCCACAAGTGAATTCCGCACACCTCTATATAATGTTGCAAGACCCCTAAAAAAGTATAAGTGGTCTAAGAATTTAGATTTTGCTGTCTTTGCAGACGCTGGTATGGTGGGAGGAGACGTTAGACTTAATCGCGTGACCGATAGATTATCACAAGCGGCCTCTGTTGGTTTTGGTGTACGGGTCAATTTGCCCTTAGTAGGAGCATTAAGATTTGATATTGGTTTCCCATTGGTATCAGCACTAATTGAAGATAAATTATTCAGATTAAACTTTGGACCTGCAGATTTTTATTAAAAAATTTAGTATTTTTTAGATAATTTTGGATTTCTAGACACTAATTATGGGTATATGATATTATACACATTTATGTCCAATAAAGAAGAAATTGCAGATATAAACACAGCTATTGAAGAAAAGGTTGCTGAAACAGAACCAGTTGATTTAAGTGAGGAAGCAAGGGTAGCTTTTGCTCTATATTTAGACGTAATGAAAGATGGTAAAGTTACTAAAGACGGTACCAAAATTCCTCCTCTTAATACCCATAAAATTTCACGTGTGGCAGAAGTAAATGTCAAACAAGTATCAAAAAGTTTTGATAGGCTTAGAACAAAGGGCTTTTTAAATAATGATGGCAATGGTGAGCTTTTTATCCCAAATATTATTGAATTTGAACAATGGCTAAAATCTGAGGGAGCCGCCATTGACTAATTTTTTTTTCATCTTAACCGTATCCTAACATAAATATTGTATACCAAGACTGTTATGGCAGTCTTTCAATCAATCCCCTATGTAAATGCAGCGGAAAGATTGGCTGATGCTGAGTCTCTAATTACTCAAACCCAGTCAGACAACGCTTTTGCCGAACAATTATCCCAACAGGCGATATTAGGAATTGGTGACGCTGATGCCGCAAGACACCTACTTGCGACAGTAAGAGAGCTACTTGGCCACGCTCGCATTAATCAACAGTTCTGGTTAGAAGTCGCAAAAAGTGATAAAGAAGTCTTTAAAAAAGTAGTTGAATTAATCAAGAGCACTTAATTAGGAGTTTTATGTTTATAGATACAAGTAGAACATCTCTAGAACCCAATTATATTAACTGGGACATCCAACAAGAAAAAACAAAAGACGCTGTGACACAATTAGCGGCTAGTAATTTTCAGGATATTTTTAGCTTAACAAGAAGGGTTGGAGATCTAGAAATCAAAATGAATCGTATTAAATTTCGCGCTCAAGGAATAGGTGGCATGATTGGTATGGGAGCAGGTGCTCTGGGAGGTCCATTAGGTACTCTGATTGGTTTTGGTGTGGGTAGATCAATTGGTAGTTTTATTGGTAATGGTATGTCAAAAAGATATTACGGAGAAGAGCAGGCTACTATAAACGAGCATTTATATTTAGCTCGCACTAGAGATTCACAGTTGAAATATCAGCTCGGTATGTATGATTCACTTGGGCAAGTAATATCAACGCTGAGACAAAACCGAATTACAGACGATAAGAAAATCATTCAAGACATGATGGTTTTATAATTTTTGGATATTGCGAGGCTCAAGACACCGGAGTTTACTTAGCGTAAATGAGTATGGCGAGCGACGAGCGAAACACAGCTAAGGGCGATTTATCTGTAAGTTTATTTGTGGAAGCGAATTGGTTCATTAAGAGCATCTATAGGACCAATATAATCTTTTCTAAGCGGATAACCCTCCCACTGATCAGGATTGAGTATTCTTGTTAGGTTAGGATGCCCTTCATAAATAATGCCGAGCATATCGTATGCTTCTCTTTCTTGCCAATTAGCTGTAGGGTAAACTTCGCACAGCGACGGGATCTTAGGACTAAATTTGGGACAAGTAACTTTTATAACAAGAGAATTTCCGCCTTTGATATCATCGATATAAGCTATGCTTTGGTAGCCTTCTTTGGTTTCAACGGCAGTCAAAAAATTAAGACGGATAAGACCTTTTTGACGTTTTAAATCCTTACAAGCTTGGACTAAATCACCAGGCTCAAGAGCAAGCATTTCAATTCCTGAATTGTTGTTACCAAGCGGTTTTACTTTTAGACCTTTCTCTTGTAAAAAACTTGCGTAAACTCCAGGTGCTGGAGCTGAATCTGTGACTGCGACTTCTACTTGATCGTTCATACCAATAAACCTGTGTATTCATCTACATCATGAATACTCGCGCGATGCTCAGCAGCGATGCGAGCTCTATCACCTAATTTTTCTTTGCGAATTTTGCGCTGTAAAGTAAATAAGCCATGTAAAAGTCCCTCTGGACGCGGCGGACAGCCTGGTACATAAACATCAACAGGAATAATTCTATCTACTCCCTGAACTACCGAATAACTATCATGAAACATTCCGCCAGTAATAGTGCAAGCACCCATCGCAATTACATATTTAGGCTCAGGAAGTTGTTGATAAAGGCGAACCAATGCTGGAGCCATTTTGCGGGTAATAGTACCTGCTGTAATAATCAAATCTGCTTGCCTTGGAGTAGCTCTAAAAACTTCAGATCCAAATCTAGAAATATCAAATCTTGACATACCCACAGACATCATTTCAATAGCACAGCATGAAGTACCGTAAGTGAGCGGCCATACACTATTTGAGCGTGCCCAATTATAAATAGCATCCAAAAAACTACCAACTGTAGTAACAATTAAGTTATCTTTCAAACCCTCTGGTAAATCAAGGTCTTTTTTTACCGGCAAAGGTACTTTTGACTCAGAAAAAAGCTCGTTAATATCAGCCATATGAATAAATATTATATCAAAATACCTTTTTTGTACAGGCAAAATGATATATTGCTCTTAAGGTGTCTAATCCTAATAAAACCCTACTTTTAATCGATGGCAGTAACCTTGCTTTTAGGATGTTTTTTGCTCTTGAAATGAGTAACTTAAGAGATTCTCAAGGTAATCCTACTTGGGCTGTATACGGTACTTTAAAAGCGTTGTTTGATGTTATAAAATTCGCAAAGCCCAGCTCGGCGGCAGTCGCTTTTGATCTGCCTGAGCCGACATATAGGCATGAGGTGTTCTCTGAATACAAGGCTAATCGTCCAGATGACATGCCAGACGACTTACAGCCTCAGTGGAGTCTAATAAAAGAGGCTTTTAGTCGCTTTCATATTCCTGTTCTAGAAGAACCTGGTTTTGAAGCTGATGACATGATCGGAATCATGGCCAAAAAAGCTGAGCAAGAGGGTTTTAAAGTAGTTATTCTTTCTGGTGATAAGGACTTGTACCAATTGATAAATGAAAACATCTCAATGGCTGTCCCTAAGCGCGGTGGCGGACTGGAGATTTTTACCCCGAGTGAAGTCTTTGATAAGATGGGCGTGCATCCCACTCAGGTACCGGATTACAAGGGCATAGCTGGTGATAGCTCGGATAATATTCCTGGCGTAAGAGGACTTGGTCCTAAAGCCGCAATAAAACTGCTTGGAGACTACGGTAGTTTAGAGAATGTCTATAAAAACATTGATAAAGTAGGTCCTCCTAAAACCAAAGAAAAACTCATAGAACAAGAATCCAGCGCGCGCATGTCTAAGCATATCGCTACTATCATCACAGATCCCAGTGGGGTGAAGAGTTGTGATCTTAACTTAGAGCATTGTCTATTAGATATGCCCGACACGGAGAACCTGATTAAATTCCTGCAAGATCTTGAGTTTAAATCTATGGTAGCTCAGTTACCTAACCTACTTAAACCTTTTAATAATGGTGAGACCGCTGTAATTAATCACACTAGCGTTAACACCGCACAGCAAGTGGATTCTAGTCCAAAAGAAGATTTTAGCGTTGCAGATGATAAATGGGATAAGCTAGATACTCCGCTTGAGGATTTTAAAACAAATCAATTTACAGTAATAGATGATTTTGGATTAAATATTCTCCTTAAAGAGTTTGAAAAATCTGAACATTACGCTATCGATCTAGAGACTGATGGCTTGAATACTTTTACTTGCCAGATAGTGGGTTGGGCATTAGCATTTAGTGAAGAAAAACTTTTTTATATCCCTGTCAAACATACTAGCTCACAGCTTTTGAAGCCTGAATATGTGATTAACAAACTTCAGCCCTTCCTAGAAAATCCCTCAAAATTACAAATCGTACAAAATGCAAAATTCGAACATAAAATTTTTGCAAGGCACGGAATCAAAACGCACGATAATTTTTTTGATACCATGCTTGCTAGCTATGTAGATAACTCTGCTAATAAGCACGGTCTTAAAACTCAGTCCAAGAGAGTCTTTCATCTTAAGATGATTGAGATAGAAGATGTTATTGGCACTGGGCGGAAGCAAATCACAATCGACCAAGCACCGCTAGAATTGGTCGCTCGCTATGCTTGCGCTGATGCTTGCATGACTCTAAAACTTTTTAATCATTATCAAGAGACTCTCAATTCCACTGAAAAAGATATTCTCAAGAATATTGAATTTCCTCTAGTAAAAGTACTTGAAGAAATTGAGCTCAATGGAGTTGCGATTGATACTGAGTTTTTTAGAGAGCTAAGCAAGGAAGTTCACAAACAAATCACCATAGTCGAAAAAAATATTTTTAATTATTGCAAGACTGAGTTTAATATTTCCTCGCCTAAACAGCTCAGTGACATTATGTTTGGGTCTATGGGCTTCCCGCCTATAGGCAAAAAAACCAAAGCTGGCGGTTACTCCACGAGCGTATCGACACTTGAAGCTTTGCTCAATGAATATGATATCGACAAAACCCAAAAATTATTTTTGGAAGCTATATTAGAATACCGGTCACTGACTAAGCTGGCTTCTACTTATATCGACACCTTGCCGACCCTTATCAACAAAGGGACTGGTAGGATCCATACCGAGTTTAATCAAGTGGGCACGACGACAGGTAGGCTTAGCTCTAGCAATCCTAATCTCCAAAACATCCCTATCCGCTCTGAGCTTGGCAAAAGAATCCGCAAAGGTTTCATCCCTGCAACCAGTGATTTTGAGATTTTAAGTGCCGATTATTCACAAATCGAGCTTAGGGTGCTGGCTCACATGGCCAATGCAAAAGCCTTAATAGACGCTTTTGAGTTGGGGCAAGATATACACAAGCGCACAGCTATGGAAATTTTTGATATTAGCGACCAGAGCCTTGTCACAGACGAGCAACGCTCTATAGGCAAGACTCTGAATTTTGCTTTAATTTATATGCAAGGTGCTTTTTCTACCGCTAAGCAGCTCGGCATTACTAATCAAGAAGCAAAAGAATTTATAAGCAGATATTTTAAAGCCTTCCCTAGTATCAAACCCTATATGGATCAAGTGCTCAATCAAGCTCGCCAAAAGGGTTATACTGAAACATTGTTTGGACGCAGAAGATACTTCCAAAACATCAATAGCCCAAATGGTTTTATAGCTAAAGAAGAAGAAAGACAAGCGTTTAATGCCGCACTGCAAGGTACAGCGGCAGATATTATGAAAATTGCAATGATAAATGTCTCAAAGAGTTTTAAAAATCATAAGTTAAAATCAAAAATTATTCTACAAGTACACGATGAACTTGTTGTAGAGACAGCGATAGACGAAAAAGAACTTGTCAAAAAAATCTTACACGAAGAAATGTCGCAAGCCGTTAAGCTAAAAGTACCATTAATAGTGGATGTCGGCTCTGGTAAGAACTGGTTTGAGACCTAAAAAATCATTTTGGCGAATTTTATAATATTGATAAAATGCAGAGAGATGTGTACTTGAAAGAACTTTAAGCACTTGTTAGTGAGAAAAACAGCGAAAGACTTAATTAACCTCTTACGAAACCGAAGGTTTCGTAAAAAGAGGTTATTACAAAATACCAAAATCGAAGATTTTGCTAGAGTTCTTTCGACCCATTTATGGGTCGAGAGAACTCTAACTATATAGCGGCAAGTGAGGAGGGACGAAGCGCGATTAAAGAGTTTAAAATTATTTTTTTGCAAAGCCGCGCGCGTAGCGGGGGTCCCCCTCACTTGCCGCGTGATTGAATTAAGGATGAGCGCTTTTTTCTCAACAAGTGACTTACGTGAAAGAAAGTGCCCATCTCTCTGCATTTAAATTTCAGTATGTTTTAAAAGTAGTTGAAGACAAAGAAAAACTACTCTTGATCTAAACCCTTAGATTTATCTAAGCTAAAATCAGAGGCTTTAACAGTTTTTAAAAACTCTTTAAACTCAGCGCGCGCTTCTGGATTAGTTATGGGATCCAGACTCTCTTCGCTATCTGATAAAGCTTTTATTTGTCCGCCTACTTCAGACAGAATTTTTTCAGAAACAAAAATCGGAGCTGAATGCCTAATAGCAAGAGCGATGGCGTCACTTGGACGAGAATCAATCGCCATCGAGGTTTCTTCCTTATCGACAAGAATAATTGCCGCAAAAAAAGTAGATTCTTCGTATGAATTAATTTCGATACAATCAATAGAAGCTTCAAGAGAATCAATAATGTCACACATCAAATCATGAGTCATGGGTCTCTCTGTTTCAATCTCCGCAAGACCTCTAGCTATAGCTTGGGCTTCGCTTTGACCAATCCAAATTGGCAAGGTATATTTACGATCAGCGTCATTCAATATGACTAAAGGAATATTAGACCGAATATCTAGCGCAACTCCTGTAACAAACATTTCAATCATTGATAAATACAAGCATGCAAGCTTAGCTCCATAATTGTATTATTCCCATTTTTTTGTGTTTGATACAAGTTTAAAAGAGTATTATTAAACCATATAAACTAAATCAAAAACATCAGAAAAATACTGATTTATAGATAACACTAGGCAGAATAACCTAGTTTTATTGCTGATACAACACCAATAAGAGCGCTGGCTTTGTTGAGTGTTTCTTGCCACTCTTTTTCGGGATTAGAATCAGCAACAACACCAGCTCCAGCTTGAATACTGACTTTGTTTTTTTCAATAACTAAAGTTCTAATCAAGATCGCTGAATCCATAGAACCATCTAGAGCAAAATATCCTATAGCTCCGCCATAAGGACCGCGAGCCTCTTTTTCAAGCTTAGAAATAATTTTAATTGCTTCAATTTTAGGAGCACCGCTAAGAGTTCCCGCTGGGAAACAAGCATTAATAAGCTTCACCCCAGAACTAACACTAAAATCAGTTTTAATTTTACCCACAACAGAACTTACTATATGCAAAACATGAGAATATTTTTCGATAATCATTTTTTGAGGCACAGTAATAGAGCCTTTTTGACATACTCTTCCCAAATCATTGCGAGCAAGATCAATTAACATCACATGCTCAGCAATTTCTTTTTGATCATTTAGAAGTTTATTTATTAAAACCTCATCATCAGCTGGATTCGCGCCGCGTTTATACGTGCCGGCGATAGGACGATTTTCTGCAACGAGATATCGATTAGAATCAGAATCAGTCTTAAGATCAGTTTTTACTAGCATCTCTGGTGATGAACCCACCAAAACCGCTTCAATAGTGGATTTTACATTAAATATGAACAAATATGGTGAAGGATTAATACTTCTGAGCATGCGATAAGCAACAAGAGGATCAATTGAAATATCTGCAGACATTTTATGAGAGAGAACAACTTGAAAAATATCACCTTCTTTAATATGATTTTTTGCTTGATTAACCTGATTAATAAAATCTTCTTTGCCTGTATTAGAATAAAAAATACTCTCATCTAGGTTTTCAATAGTTTTGATTGAAGAGGATAAATCTAATCTATCTAATTGGCAATCTGAAGAGATGATTTGTTTTAACTCCATCAGCTGGGTCAAAGAGTCCTCAAAAAGCTCATCCACAGTGGATTTAGAGCCCACTGGAGAATTAGTAATCAAAAAAAGTTTTTGCTTAACATGATCAAAAACCACTAATGAACCAACTAAGAGCATATATATAGAAGGGTATAAAGAAGGTTTGAGATTTAGTACTGGTTCGATATGAGCCGATGACTCAAAAGGGAAAAATCCTACAAAGCCTTTATGAAAAAACGGTAAAACATCATCAGCGTCATCATTTGACTGATATTGTAAAATTTTACCTTCTAGTAGGTCAAAACAATTCTTTGTTTCGATTAAGTTGCCATCAATAATTTCAAGTGGGCGAAAACCAATTATAGAGTATCTTCCAATTCGCTCACCAGCAATCACAGATTCAAACAAAAAAGCATGCTCTGATTTTTCTTTTAGCTTTGCGTAAATAGAAACTGGAGTATCTAAGTCAGCGAAAAGCTCACAATAATTAGTAATCAGCGACTGAGTCTCAGCAAGTTTTTTGAAATCTTCTAGGGAATAGCGAGTGTCTAGATTGTTCTTCAAAAATTGCATAATTTAGGATTTGGTTGCAAGCTTAGGATTTTTTGTTTTTTTTACTACTTTAGCATGAAATAGAAGTACGACAATATCTCTTCTAATCTCTTCAAGCAGGTTATCAAACATATCAAAACTTTCTTTTTTGTATTCAATAAGTGGATCTTTTTGACCATAACCTTGAAGGTGAATTCCATCTTTTAGGGAATCCATAGCATGAAGGTGCTCAATCCATTTAGAATCAATAACATGAAGCATGATTTGTCTTTCTGCCTCTCTGACAATTTCAAGACCAAGGGCTTCTTCTTTTTGAGAATAAAGAGATTTTACAGAATGTTTAATTTGGTGAAGCAGAGCATCAAACCCAGTGGCTCTGAAGGTTTCAGGATTATCAATTTTCTCAAGAATCTTGTCTGTAAAATCAGATTTTAGACTTTCAAAAAGTTTAGTGATAGGACTAGGACCATTTGAATTATCGAACCAAACATCCACTGGCATATTAGGACTTATTTGCTGATAAATTAATGAATCAATATGCTCGTCTATCATGGAGTCTATGGTGCTATGAATATCCACACCTTCAAGTATCAAACGTCTTTCACGGTAAATTACTTCACGCTGAGTATTAATCACGTCATCGTACTGAAGAACATGCTTGCGGATGTCAAAGTTATGAGCTTCGACTTTTTTCTGGGAATTATTAATAGCTCCGCTAATTATATTAGCCTCAATAGGTAGATCTTCATCGGCTTTTAGCATATTCATAATAGCTATAACTTTTTCTCCTCCAAAAATTCTCATCAAATTATCTTCAAGAGATAAATAAAATTTAGAAGAGCCTGGATCCCCTTGGCGAGCGCATCTACCACGTAGTTGATTATCAATTCTACGGCTTTCGTGTCTCTCGCTACCAATCACATAAAGACCACCACGTTCTTTAACTAGATTTTGGGCTTCGATATCTACTTTTGAATAATCTGGATGATTAATATCACTGGACAAATGTCCGCCCAAAATTATATCCGTACCTCTACCAGCCATATTAGTCGCGATCGTAATTGCTGAGGGCTTCCCAGCTTCTCTGATAATTTCTGCTTCTTTTTTGTGATGCTTAGCATTAAGTACATTGATTTTCAAACCTTTACGGATAGCAGAGAGTACTTCAATCGCAGATTGGAAGCTAGTTATAGCAAACTCAGTATCATCATTAGATTTATTTAAGTTCTTTTGGATAAAATCGATAAAAGGTTTTATAGACTCAGAAGTGAAGTTACCTGGTCTATCTATGAGTTTTTTGAATTCAGTAGGTATATCTTTTATGCCACAAGATTGGGCTATCTTCAAAAGCCTTTCTAGTCTTGCTTCTACGACTTTTAAAGTGTGCTGAGGCTTAGAGAGGATGCCTGCTAAATACTCAGATTTTTCTATACTAGTAGTACCAACAAGCACTGGAACTTGATTAGCATTAGCTTTTACTATATCTTCAGCGATAGCAAAATACTTAGCTGATTCAGTTTTTAAAACGATATCATTAAGATCTTTACGAATATTAGAGCGGTTTGTAGGCACACTCAAAACCCCAAGATTATAAATCTTTTCAAACTCTTCAGCTTCAGTCATTGCTGTACCGGTCATACCAGCTAGCTTAGGGTATAACCTAAAAAGATTTTGGAAAGTGATACTTGCCATTGTTAGAGTTTCTTCTTGAATAGCAACTCCCTCTTTGGCTTCAACAGCTTGATGCAGACCATCGCTCCATCTTCTACCTTCCATCAAACGACCAGTAAACTCATCGACAATAACGATTTCTTTTTTACCTGTTTCTTCATCTGGTTTAACTATATAATCAGTATCCCTATTAAAAAGTTCTTTTGCCCGTAAAGCTTGAATCAAATGGTGAGCTAGATTGGTTTCTGGATCCCATAGATCTTTTACCTTTAAAAGTGATTCAGCATGATGAATGCCAGCATCAGTTAAAATCACATTCCTTGCTTTTTCATCTACGTAATAATGCGCGTCAGCTGATTTATCTTTTTCGTTATTAGCTTTTTTTAGCTGTTTGGCTAACTTTGCCATTACTTGATAAATTTCATTTTTGCGGGTATCAGGTAATCCACTGATTATCAATGGTGTACGAGCTTCGTCAATCAAAATACTATCTACCTCATCGACAATAGCCATGTAATAAGGTCTTTGTACACAATCCTTAAGATCTGTTTCCATATTATCTCTTAGATAATCGAATCCAAACTCGTTATTAGTACCATAAGTGATATCGCAAGCGTAAGAAGTTTGTCTCTGCTTGGAATTCAAACCCGAACAAATTAAACCCACTGATAGACCCAAAAAATTATAAAGCTTACCCATCCACTCTGAATCGCGCTGAGCAAGGTAATCATTGACTGTTACTACGTGGACTCCCTTGCCTGTCAAGCCATTTAAGTAAGCTGGTAAAGTACAAACCAAGGTCTTCCCCTCACCAGTCTGCATTTCAGAAATACCACCGCGATGTAATTGAATACCTCCAATTAACTGAACATCGAAATGTCTCATATCAAGCACACGACGTGAAGCTTCCCTACAAACGGCAAAAGCCTCAGGTAAAATTTCATCAAGAACCTCATTGAGAGCCTTATCATGACTGGTTCTGATTTGACCAGGCATACGAGGTACATCATCTTTTACAAATTTTTCAAGAGTTACAGAACTGAGTCTTTGATTAATTTTTTCTCTAAAAAAAACTGTTTTTTGTTTTAGTTCATCATCAGATAACTTTTCAATAATAGGCTCGAAACTATTAATTTGACTGATCAAAGGATGAATCTTATCTAGAGTTTTTTTATTGGCATCACCTGATATTATTTTAAAAAAATCTTTGAGCATTAATTAGATTATATCTCATAACCCTTAAGAAGCACCCTAAGCTTTTGTAAAACTTTCATATGTAATTGACTAGAACGAGATTCTGAAACCCCCAAAACTTCGCCAATTTCCTTAAATGTGAGCTTTTGATAATGATAAAGAGCTACCACTAATCTTTCACGCGGATTAAGAGAATCAATAGCCTTGGCAAGTTTATCTCTTAAAATACTTTGGTCAGTAAATTCTTCTTGAGTTTGGCCATCGGCAGGAAGATTATCAACAATAGATATTTTGGCTTCCTCAAATGATTTAGTTGACTCTGTAGCATCCAATGAAAAAACCACGGCACTAGCTTCACGCTTCATTACACGTAAATCATCTTCTGAAATATCCATTGCTGATTGGACTTCTTGATCTGTAGGAGCTCTTCCAAATTGTAGTTCAAGCTTAGCGACTGTTTCGTGGAATCTTTTTACCCTAGTGCGACCAGTACGACTTAAAAAATCTATAGATCGTAAAAAATCTAAAATTTCACCACGAACACGATTTATTGCAAAAGTTTCAAATGAGCATTTTTGAGATGGATTATATCTGTCAATTGCTTCAATAAGGCCAATAGTTCCATAACCCATCAAATCTTCTTTGTCAAAATCAGCGGATTCGATATTAGGAAATCTACCAATAACCCAATTTACAATATAGGCATAACGCTTAATAAGCTGATCGCGAATATGTAGAGGTTTATTCTTGGCGTTATATTTATTCCAAAGCTTCATGGCTTCTTGCTTGTCACGAATTTTGGCATTTTCGGGTGTCTCAACAGATGACTCAGAATCTACTTTTTTTGAGTCTCTCTGGGAGATGATCAATTCATTATTTATTGTTTGTTCTTGCATATATTATTCCAGTGAATCCAATTTTGCTTTTCTAATTGCTATTTGTTCTTCTATGTACCTTTTGCGCTTTAACTTTTGTTCTTGTATCTGTTTAATCCTTCTTTTGTGAAGGTAATCTCCCAAAACTGAACCAGCACAATAACCAAAAACCCCAAAAAAAAGTGAAAATTGAAAGCTCTGAATAAAAGCACCTTCAAGATTCAAACTCGTATGATTAGTAGCTATGATAATCATCACAAAACGACCGATCAAAGAAAGGCTCCAAAGACCAAATGCTAGTTTTATAGATAAATTTCTATAAGCTTTAATTTGACTCATAAGCGCTTGCTTAATCATTGATTTGTTTTCATAAAAACTTGCAGTGCCCATAGAAGTTATCTCTATAGAGTTATTCACCAAAAAGGTACTAAAAACTATTCATTTTAATAGCTGAAATTTAAATGAAAAATACAAGGTATTAGGTATTTAGTTTTAAAAATTACTCATTAACCGTGAAGAATTGGAGTTAAAATTCCGTCTAAAATTATTATTCCAACTATAACTAAAGCTGTTGACCTAGTGGTAGTGAGACCAACTTCTCTAGCTCCCCCAGTACAATTCAAACCCATGCTGATATTTAAAAGTAAAGCGTAAGAGGAAAAAATTATTGTTTTAATTAATGGATAAAAATACTCCTTCATAGAAACCACTCGCCAAGCGGAATCTAGAAACTCAACAAAGCTAATACCAACAAGAGACTTCGCTGTAATCATACCTGCAAATAGGCTTAAAACCGAACTTATCGCCAAAAGAAAAGGAGTCAAAACAAATACAGCAATTAGACTAGGTGTAAGTAAGTAGTATATTGGACTGATTTTAAATACTCTAAGTACATCAATTTGATCGGTAACTTTCATCGTTGCTATTTCAGCAGTTAGAGCTGTGCCGCAACGAGCAGAAATAGCAAAAGAAATAAATATCGGAATAATTTCTCTTAGGGCGGCTAGCGCGATCAAAGCTCCAATTAAATCACGACCTCCACGACCAGATAATTCAATTGCAGTATTTACGGTAAGAATCATAGTGCCCAAACAACTTAAAATTAAAATCATCGGTAAACATCCAAAACCAATAAACTCCAATTGAGAGATAAGCTGTTCTTTTTGAATCTTGAGTTTTACAATATCAATTAAAGATTCTTTAAAGTGAATTAGAGCAGATCCTAAAATCTCAAGAAAATTTGCTTTTATTGGTGAGGTTCTATGCTCTTGATACATCTATTATTATTGTAAAATAAAAACATGCATTCTGCTCAAGAGCTTTTTTTTAAACCTAATTCAAGCTTCATTGAGCAAGCCAATCTTAAAATCAATGAATACGAAGAGCTTTGTAAGGTTTTTGATGATGACCCTAATAAATTTTGGTCAAATTTAGCAAAAGAAAATCTATATTGGCATGAAAACTTTAAAGAGGTTTATCAAGAAAAATCCCAAGGCAATTACAAGTGGTTTCTGAGCGGAAGAACCAATATCAATTACAACTGTATCGATATTAATCTAAAAGATAAAGCTAACAAAACAGCTATCGTTTTTGAAGGGGAGCTGGGAGATACAGAAACAATCAGTTATCAAGAACTGCACGATAAAATTTCTCAGTTGGCTAATCTATTAAAATCACTAGGCTGTAAAAAAGGCTCTAAAGTTATGATTTATATGCCTCTTGGAATTGAAGCTATAATTGCTATGCATGCTTGCTTGCGACTGGGAGCCGTTCATAGTGTGGTTTTTGCAGGATTTTCGGCACATTCCCTAAAAGACCGTATTGAAGAACTGGATAGTACTCTTGTTATAACAGCAGATGGTTTAATCAGAAAAGGTGAAATCGTAAAACTTCTCTTTACTGTTGATACAGCAATCTCAGGCAGAAAATCTAGAACAAAAATCATTTGTTTTGATCGCATAAAAAAAATCTTTTCATCCTTCCAAAAAGAAAATCTTTTAACTTACCTAAAAGAAGCGCAAACTCTAAAAGCTAATCTAGGAGACGTTTTGGTTGACTGGGATACAAGTGAAAATTTTGAAAAAATCTGCCCGATCGAGTGGGTAGATAGCGAAGATACTAGCTTTGTGCTTTTTACAAGTGGAAGCACTGGTAAACCTAAAGGACTTGAGCATAGTACAGCTGGCTATATACTCTGGGCTAAAATGACTTGTCAGTGGGTATTTGATCTAAAAGATAATGATGTTTATTGGTGCACAGCTGATGTCGGGTGGATTACAGGTCATAGTTATGTAGCCTACGGACCGCTAAGTTGCGGAGCAACAATTTTTATTTACGAGGGAGCGCCTAATTATCCTGATAAAAATCGCTTTTGGTCTTTAATCGAAAAACATAAAATCAGTATTTTTTATACAGCACCTACTGCAATTAGAAGCTTTATGCAATGGGGTTTTGAGGATGTTCATGATCTTAGTAGCCTAAGGCTTTTGGGTAGCGTAGGCGAACCTATTAACCCCAGTGCCTGGACATGGTTCTATAAAACAATCGGAAAATCAAATTGTCCGATTGTCGATACTTGGTGGCAAACAGAAACTGGCGGAATCATGATAACGACTCTGCCTGGTATTCACACTATGAAACCCGGCTCAGCAGGCTTACCGTTGCCAGGCGTAAAAGCAGAAGTAATTTATGATGATAATAACGAAGTAGGGACTTTGTTTCTCAAGAGCCCTGTACCATCGATGGCAAGGACCATCTACGCCGATCATAAAAGATATCTTGAAACATATTGGTCACAATCGCAAGGTTACCTGGCTGGCGATGCGGCTATAAAAGATTCTAATAACTACATCACAATAGAAGGTAGAATCGATGATGTAATCAATGTCTCAGGACACAGATTAGGGACAGCAGAGATAGAATCTGCTCTGGTAGCGCATCCGCTGGTCAGTGAGTCTGCTGTTGTCTCGATCCCTCACGAGATTAAAGGGGAAGCGATTATTGCTTTTGTAGTATCTCACCCTTCACAAAACCCAAACATCCAAGAAGAATTTAAAGCTCAGGTAGTAAAAGAAATCGGAGCAATCGCAAGACCTGAAAAAATAATACTTTGCAAGGCTCTTCCTAAGACCCGTTCCGGCAAAATCATGAGAAGAGTTCTAAAAGATATCGCTCAAGGAAAAAAATCACACGGCGATATCAGCACACTTGAAAACAGCCAAGTCTTACAAGACCTAGAGATTGAGAGCTAGAAGACTGTCTTTGACAGTGTTTAAAGCTTCTGGAATTTTACTTATATCTTTAGCACCAGCTTGAGCAAAGTTAAGACGACCACCACCCTTACCGCCGCAAATCATTGCCGCTTTGCAAACGAGATTAGAAGCGTTATAAATAGAATTTTTGTCTTTAACAAGATCGTCTGATACCGCGCAAAGAAAACTAAGTTTATCATCAAGATTATTAGCCAAAAATACCAAGACTTTATTAGAGTTATTATGCTCTTGCTGAATAATCCTCTCTGCTAGTGTTTTTATGGTTTCAGCCTGAAGTCCATGCCCATAAATCTCATTTATATTAGCAATAATAATATTTACAGACTGACTAGAAAAAGCTTGCTTAGTAATTAAATCTAATTTTAACACCGCACTAGAAATCTCTTGCTCCAAAGCAAGCTTAGCTGATTCCTTAGCTTTTTGCTTCTCAGCGGCTTCCTGAGCAAGCTTTTCTTGAAGATTTTTCTGCTCCTCCAAAAACCTGTCAGCTACTTGATTAGCAAGGAGTTTAATTCTTCTGATTCCCGCGGCAACTGAGCTTTCTTGAGCAATAATAATTTTTTTTATATCCCCAGTGTTAGAGACATGAGTGCCTCCACAAAGCTCAACAGAAGCAGTAACCTTACCATCGCCCATAAAAAGTACTCTAACTTCATCGTCGTATTTTTCTTCAAAAAAGCTAAGCGCACCTTGAGCTGTAGCTTGGTCAAAATCCATCACCTGGTTTGGACAGGCAGACCCGCTAAAACCCAGTCATTGATTTGGTTTTCGACAAGGGTGATTTCTTCCTTAGTCATGGCACGTTCCAGATTAAAATCAAAACGAGTAGAGTCAGGACCAACTTGCGAGCCCATTTGCCTTACAGACGAGCCCAAAACCTTTCTAAGAGCTGATTGTAGTAAATGACAAGCACTATGATGATAGCGAGTAAAATCTCTGCGTTCTTGATCGACTTGAGCTCTGACTTCCATTCCTAGCTCAAAACCAGCTGGTGACTCCATTTCGTGGATAGTAATACCTTCTATAGATTTCACATTAATAACTTTTTTATCATCAATAAAACCCTGATCGGCTAACTGTCCGCCCGACTCAGCGTAGAAAGGGGTTTGATCTAAAACCAAAAATTTATCTTGGCAATAAAGCACTTTTGATCGAGATTCTAAACTTTCATAACCAAGAAACTTTGTTTTACCGTATTGATTAATCAAATCTGCGACAAAAGCAAAAGAACTAATCGATTTATCAAAAGCGCCGGTATTGGAGATTTGAGAGTGCTTTTCTTTTGATTTTTCGTAAGCCTCGATATCGATCTCAAGATTATTTTCTTGGGCAATATCCTTAGTTAGCTCCAAAGGAAAACCATAAGTAGAATACAAATCAAAAACAAACTCGCCGTCTAAAACCCCACCAGTAGAAGCTTTAATCTGCTCAGCTAGTATCCCCAAACCATTACTAATAGTTTTTGCAAAAGCTTGCTCCTCTTTTAGAGTAGTGTTATAAATTTCATCACGATTTTTTTTGAGTTCGGGATAAGCTGTAGAGTAAGCATTGATTAAATCATCCACAAGAAGGTATAAAAGAGGTTCTGTTTTTTGTGTCAATAAATAGACGAATCTACTAGCGCGCCTTATTATCATTCTAAGTACATAACCGCGCCCAACATTGCTTGGTCTGACGCCATCAGCGATTAAAAAGCACAAACAGCGCAAGTGATCAGTGATA
>JBEAYS010000022.1:0-9104 GCA_041170505.1 Cyanobacteriota bacterium | reverse complement strand
CGTTAGTCCATTGCGGGCAGGCTTCTAGACAGCATCCGCAGGTCATACAACGACTTAAAATATAATTTTCTTCTTGAATTTCTGGTAAGACTTTAGGTCCTTCTCCCAGATCATAAATTCCATCTATCGCGATCCAAGCTTTTACTTTTTTGAGCGATTCAAACATTCTTGATCTGTCTACGACAAGATCTCGGCGAACAGGAAATTTTGACATTGGCTCAAGTGTGATTGGCTGAGGAAGCTTATCGACAAGCGCTGAGCAGGCCTGACGAACTTTACCATTGATCAGCATGGTACAAGAACCGCAAACTTCTTCTAAGCAAGAACACTCAAAACTCACAGGCTCAGTAGCCGCTCCTTCAGAGGTTTTTGGGTATTGGCGGGTAGCCATCAAAAGTGAAATCACATTCATGCCTTCTTCGTAGGGCACTTCAAAATTATCGTAATGAGATTTTGACTCAGGGTCCGCCTGTCTTTTGACTTTAAATTTAACTGTTTTCTGCGCCAAATTTTTCTCCATATATATGTTTATACCACTTTTCCCTAAAAAAGTCGCACTCGCGGGCTAGCTCAAGTCTTATATACTTATTACTATGGGTCGCGCCAAAAAACAAATAGCGAAGAAAAAAAAAGCTATTGAGCTTAAGGAGTCCGGCACCAAATCCGGCTCTGCCACCGTTGCGCGCAATAAAAAAGCGAGTTTTGATTATCATTTAGGTAAGGATATAATCGCAGGGCTCGTCTTGACCGGTCCTGAAGTAAAATCAGTTAGGTTAGGTAATATTCAGCTAAAAGGATGTTTTGCCAAAATCATAGACGGTGAGGCTTGGCTTTTTAATTGCCTGATTTCAGAATACAAAAACGCAAAACATGTAAAGCATGATAGTGAAAGACCAAAAAAACTTTTGCTTAATCGTTACGAAATTGATAGGCTCACCCTAGAACTTCAAAAATCCAATTCTACTATTATTTGCTCTAAGGTCTTTTTTAAACAAAACCGCGCCAAAGCTCTTCTGCACCTTGCTCAAGGTAAACAAAAAGGTGATAAGCGAGCAGACCTCAAGCGCAAGCAACAGAACCTTGATATTAAGCGGGCTTTGAAGAATTATTAGACCGCCTGATCTGGCAAATATAGGATTCGCCTCAAAACTTCGTTTTTCAGCGGAATCCGTTTAATAAAAATATTAAAGACCCACTGAAAAATCGACGAAGACGCATTTTTCAGTGGGTCCTATAGTATCCTTTAGATATGTCAGATACAATCACTCAAGAAAAAGGAATTACTAGCATGTCAAAAGCTTTAACGGGAAAAATTGCGCTTATCACTGGCGGAACCAGGGGTATCGGTAAGGCGATAGCTGAGCGCTACGCCGAGCAAGGAGCTAGGGTCATTATCACCGGCAGATCAGAATTTAATCAAACAGCAGACTTGATTAATAAGAACCTTGACTCTAAAAATGGTGATGGCACTGTTGAGTACATGCAATGCTCTTTGACAGAGGATTCCAAAGTAAACACTCAGGGTATTAGCCAACTTATCGAAAACATTCTTCAAAAATATCAGCGAATTGATGTCTTGGTCAATAACGCCGGTATCACCCGCGATATGCTTTTTGTGCGGATGAAGGAAGAAGATTGGCACGAAGTCATAAACACCAATCTCAATGCGCTTTTCTACCTTACTCAGCCTGTTGTAAAAGCGATGTCTAAGCAAAAATCAGGTTCGATCATAAACATGTCGAGCGTGGTAGGTCTTCACGGCAATCCGGCCCAAGTCAATTATTCCACTACCAAAGCGGGTTTGATCGGGTTTACTAAGTCGCTTGCTAAGGAATACGGGCGCCGTGGTATTCGCGTAAATGTCATTGCACCGGGCTTTATTCGCACCGAAATGACCGATCAATTGCCCTTAGAAAGCCAAAATAAATATAAAGAAAATATACCCCTTGGGGAGTTCGGAGAGGCAAAAGATATTGCAGATACGGCATTATTTCTCGCTGGCAGTGGAGCCTATATTACAGGACAGGTAATACAGGTTGATGGTGGGCTATTTATGTAGTATTCTTTTTCACCATGAACTTTTGCTGATAATTTAGCAAGTTTGCATTAGTCATAAAAGGAAAAAAAAGGAATGACAACAACTATGAATCGTGATGAGATTTTAAGTAAAATCAAAAAAGTGGTAGCATCTCAGCTAAGTATCGGCGAAGATGAAGTTAAAGAAGCTTCTAGCTTTACTACTGATCTTGGTGCTGACTCTTTGGACACTGTTGAATTAGTAATGGCTCTTGAAGATGAGTTCGGAGTTGAGATTCCTGATGAAGAAGCCGAAAAAATCACTACCGTGCAAGCGGCTGTTGACTATGTCGAGCGCAAATCAAAAGAAGGTTAATCCTAATTTTTAAAAATTCTCGGGGCGCGCCATCTGGTGCGCCTTTTTTTTGGCTATTATTAGCTTATGACCCAAACCCAGACTAATTCTAGAAAAAAATCAGCCGAGCTTTTTCAAACAGCTCAGCGATTAATGCCTGGCGGTGTCAACTCCCCAGTAAGAGCTTTTAAGTCAATCCAGAGCGAACCATTTTTTGTAAAACGCGCTCAGGGTGCTTATCTCTGGGATGTCGATGATAATCGCTATGTGGATTTTGTGGGCTCGTGGGGACCGATGATTTTGGGGCACGCTGATCCAGATATCGAATCAGCTATTGTCACGGCCGCCAAAAACGGTACGAGCTACGGCGCGCCCACAGAGCTTGAAAACCTGATGGCAAGCGAGGTTATTAAGCTTGTCCCTTCTATCGAGATGGTCCGCTTCGTCAATTCCGGCACTGAAGCTGTGATGTCAGCGGTCCGCTTGGCAAGAGCTTTTTGTGCTGAAAAATTTAACAAGCAAAAAAACAAAATCATAAAATTCACAGGCTGTTATCACGGACATGTAGACGCGCTTCTGGTAAAAGCCGGTTCTGGATTAGCTACGCTGGGCTTGCCTGAAAGTAGCGGTGTGACTGAAGCGATATCAGCTAATACTATCGTTATCCCTTTTAATTCCAAGCCCGCTCTAGAAGAGGCTTTTAAGGCTTACGGTCCTGAGATCGCTGGTGTGATTACTGAGCCTTATATCGGCAATTCTGGTTTTATAGCGCCTTTGCCGGGTTACTTAAAATTCATGCGCGAAATTTCGACCGCGAATAACGCGCTTTTGATTTTTGATGAGGTGATGACAGGCTTTAGAGTGGCTCTGGGTGGGGCTCAGGAGCGTCTTAATATCAAGCCGGACATCACTACACTTGGTAAAGTGATCGGTGGCGGTCTGCCCGTGGGCGCTTACGGTGCGTCCCGAGAAATCATGTCGATGGTGGCTCCGCTCGGTTCTATGTATCAAGCTGGAACTCTCTCAGGGAACCCGCTTGCGATGTCTGCTGGACTTTGTGCTCTAAAAAAAATCCAGAGCCTTAATTTTTTTCAGGAGCTCTCTAAAAAAACTCAATACTTCGTTGATGGTCTAAAATCCATAGACCCAGAAAATATTCAGGTGGACTGTGCTGGTGGGATGTTTGGGTATTTTTTCTCTAGTGAACCTGTTACTAGTTACGAATCAGCCAAAGCCCATGTCGATATGAAAAAATTTATTCAGGTCTATCACCAACTGCTAGATAGCGGTGTGTACCTCGCGCCATCAGCGTTTGAAGCTGGTTTTATTAGCTCGGCTCATAGCTATCAAGATCTGGATTGGGTCTTGAATATTTTTAGTGAAATTTATAAAAAAAGCCCTGCAAAACTCTAAGTGTTCCGCCGCAAAACCGCGTTTTTTTAGCGAATCCCAAGCGTCTCCCATAGCGCTCACTAAGCTTATTTCAGGGCTTTTGATTTTTTTATTAAGGTCTAATTATTACACCGTATCGTGCGGGATTAGCTTGCCTTGAATGATGTAATGAACAGCTGATAAACCAACTAATCCATATACAATATCTGTTACAATGCCGAAGTTTCCAAACAGCATTTGTACAAGATCCATATCAAGTACCGCTACAAGACCCCAGTTCAAACCGCCTACGACTAGTAGAACTGAAGATAGTAGATTAAGTAAATGCATCGTTGCACCTCCTTTGACAGAAGTTTTCTAAAAATGATTTAGTTAACTTCCAGACCAAGAAAACAACTTAAACTTATTGAAATTTTTTGGGCCAAAAAAATAATTTTTCGACTCAAGGAATCTTAAAGTATTGGTGATTGTTTTCTTAGATACTTTATACCCAGAATTAGTTAAGATTAAGCAAAAATTCTAAGATATTTCGAGGGTTTGCCCTAGAAAATACCCTAAATCCAAAGATTTTATAGGCAAAACACTTAGGTTATACTTGTTTTTCATGGGTGAAGCTTTAAAAATTGGTCTTCTAGGATGCGGGACTGTTGGTTCTGGAGTGGTTAAAATTTTGAGAAAAATTTCTCAAAACCCTCGTTACACCCAAAAAATTATTATTGAAAAAATTTTTGTGCGCAATGATCGAAGAGCTCAGGAAATCTCTACAGAGCTGGGTTTGGATATCGGAATTTTTACGACTAATCCAGACGATATAACCAAAAATCCAGAGATCTCGGTAGTAGTTGAGATTATGGGTGGTGTCGATCAAACCAAGGATTTGCTTTTGACTGCAATAGCGCATGGCAAGCACATCGTAACTGCCAACAAAGATCTGCTCGCGCGCCAAGGCGAAGAACTTTTTGAAAACGCCAAAAAAAATCATACTAGTATTTTGTTTGAAGCGGCTGTCGCTGGCGGGATTCCGATCATTGCGACTCTAAAACAAAGCTTACAAGCCAATACCATAACGAGCTTGATGGGAATATTAAACGGGACAACTAATTATATCCTTGATGAGATGAAAAACAAGGGAGCTAGTTTTGAAGCGGCTCTCAAACAGGCTCAGGCATTGGGTTTTGCCGAGGCTGATCCGACCAATGATGTGGACGGGCATGATGCGGCGTATAAAACAGCGATTATTGCTTCGATTATCTCTGGCATGAGAGTCAATGTAGATGAGGTTTTTAGAGAAGGCATTCGTAAAATTTCTCAGGAAGATATTCAATCAGCAAAAAAACGTGGTTTTGAGATTAAGCTTCTTGGCGTGATTGACAATAGCGGCTCGGAGCTAGACGTCAGAGTTCATCCGGTTTTTGTGCCTAAGTCTAATACTCTGGCTAGTGTCGGAGCTGAAAATAATGCCATCTTGATTAAAGGCGATGCCGTTCAGGAATTGACTTTGATCGGGAAGGGTGCGGGCTCTTTACCTACAGCAAGCTCGGTAGTAGGAGATATTTTGATGCTGGCTAGCTCAATCCCTGAGCGCAATACATCGCTTGCTCAATTTAACTGCACTCATAGTCAATATGCAAAAATAAAATCTCTAGATGATGTTCAAAACGCTTTTTATATAAGGGTTTCGATGCTTGATAAGCTTGGGGTTCTAAAAGATTTGGGCGCACTGACTGCTAAGCACGGGGCGAATGTAAAATTTATCGATCAGTATGATGTAAGTGGTAGCTCCGCGCATGCCGATTTTATTATCGATCCTATTCCTGAGCGGGATTTGCGCGCGCTGATTGCCGATATTAACGCGCTAGATTCAATTAGAGCCGTTGAGAGCGTGATCAGAGTCTTAATAATGTATTAGCAATATTTCTGGCTTGTTTTTCAACCACAAGGCTAGTTCATAGTAAAATTAATTTCGTGAAAACAGCAAACGAAGTACAAAATTCAGATTCTCATATCAAACTAAAAAGAACCCACGTCTCTTCATCACTGGCTCAATCGATAGTCGGGCAAGAAGTGGTGGTCTCGGGCTGGGTAGATACCAGGCGCGATTTAGGTGGTTTGATTTTTATTGATCTTAGAGATCACAAAGGCACTGTGCAAGTGGTGGCTGACCCGCGTAAGAATCCCTCTGCCCATGCGGTTTTTGAGAAACTCCGCAATGAGTTTGTGATTTCTTGTCGCGGTAAAGTGAGTATCAGACCTGAAGGATCAGAAAACACAAATATAAAATCAGGCGCAATAGAAATCTATCCTGATGAAGTGGAAGTCTTGAGTACGTCTAAGGCTTTGCCGTTTCAGATTCATCAAGCTGACCAAGTGAATGAGGATTTGAGACTGAAGTATAGAATTTTGGATTTGCGTAACGAAGATAAACGCCAGCACTTGATTAACAGACACAAAATCGTGCACGCTATTCGTAACTATTTAGATGATGAAAATTTTAGTGAGATCGAGACTCCGATTCTCTCCAAATCTACTCCAGAAGGGGCTCGTGACTATCTTGTGCCAAGCAGAGTTCACCCAAATAAATTTTACGCACTTCCGCAATCACCTCAGCTTTATAAACAGCTTTTGATGATGGGCGGTTTTAATCGTTATTATCAAGTCGCCAGATGCTTTAGAGATGAGGATTTGAGAGCTGATCGCCAGCCTGAGTTTACTCAAATCGACTTGGAGATGAGTTTTATCGATCAAGAAGATGTAATAAAAGTTACTGAAGGTATGATATCGGCGGCGTTTGAGGCGGTAGGTATCAAGATTAAGACACCTTTTGCGCGTATTGATTATGCTGACGCTGTCGGCTCGTATGGCACTGATAGACCGGATGTGCGCTGTGATATGAAACTTATCGACCTGACCGATATCATGATTAATTCTGAATTTAATGCTTTTGCGACTGTCGCTAAAAACGGTGGCATGGTAAAAGCGATTAACTTCAAAAACGGCGCGAAGCTCTCTAGAAAAGATGTCGATGATCTCCGTGATTTGTGTTTATCTCCTGAATACGGAGCTAAAGGTTTGGCTTGGATTACGTATAAGCCTCTAGAAGCCAATCTTAACCAGTACGAGCTGAACTCTCCAATCGTGAAGTTTTTTAAAGAGTCGGAACTTGCTGAAATCCACAGAAGGATGAACGCGCAGGCTGGTGATTTGGTCCTGTTTGTGGCTGACAAGCCAAGCGTGGTGCACCATGTATTAGGTAAGCTAAGGTTGCATATCGCTAAGCAAGAAAATCTCTTAGATCCTTTTGATATCAAGCTTATATGGGTAGTAAATTTTCCGATGTTTGAATATGACGAAAAATCAAAACGCTACAAAGCTAATCACCACCCGTTTACCATGCCTAAACTTAGTGAAATCGATAAGCTCGAAACCGATCCGGGCAATATCACTACTTACGCTTATGACGTAGTCTTTAACGGCATTGAGCTCGGCGGCGGTTCGATTAGAATTCATAATTCGGATGTTCAGAAGCGCGTGTTTAAGGCACTGGGGATTTCTGAGCAGGAAGCTGAAGATAGATTTGGGTTTTTCTTAGAAGCGCTCCAATTAGGCGCTCCGCCGCACGGTGGAATAGCTCTCGGGTTAGATCGTTTCGTGATGTTACTTTCTAACACTGACTCTATTCGGGATGTAATAGCCTTCCCAAAAAACCAAGCGGCCCTCTGCCCAATGTCTGATGCTCCGTCTTTTGTGGATCAAGAACAGCTTGATGAGGTGTTTATTAGCCTGGTTGAAGTGGAGAAACCATAGACTCGTCACAAAATCGCTCATAGCTAGGTTACGCTCGTCCTCAAAATTATCATTTTTTTACTAGATAATATGTGAATTTTGGATATTATTCCTAATAAAACCTGCAATTATTTAGCTTTTTTCAATAATTAACCCCCTTGATTTTGCTAAAATTAATCTTTGTCTTAACTGATTAAAGGTTTTTATGAGTAACAAAATTATCGCTGAATTAGAATCGTCTCTCCTAAAGCAAAAAGAGCCTGAGTTCCAGGTCGGAGATACAGTCCGCGTAAAAGTATTGATCCGCGAAGGTAAAAAAGAACGTAACCAAGCTTTTGAAGGGATGGTTATTTCTGTTAAGGGCGGCGGAATCAATAAGACTTTTACAGTTAGAAGAATTTTCCAAGGTGTCGCTATCGAGCGTACTTTTACTTTTCACTCACCTAAGGTGACCGAAGTAAAAGTCATGCGTAAAGGCAAGACTCGCAGAGCGAAGCTTTATTATATGCGCGGCCGTGTTGGTACAAAATCTACCAGATTGCGTGAAGATACTGCTCGTATCGCAAGAGATTATCAAGCGCAAGCAGATGCAAACGCTAGTGAAGCTGCTGAGCCAGAAGCCGCTTTAGCTTAAATTTTATGCTTAATAAAAAAACGACCGTTCTTGGAATTCTGATACTTTTAGTAGCAGGACTTTTTTTGAAAAGTTCTCTAAACGCTAAAGACAGCCCCAAAGAAAAGTTTTGTTTGGTTTTTGATAATCTTAACGACGCCAAATCCGCTCTATCAGCCACTAAGGCAGTTAGCCTGCAAAAACTAAGTTATAAAGAAGATGGAAGTCCATTAATGAGTCTTCTAGAGGAGAAAAAAATGCAATCACAACCACTCAAGCAAGTCAGCGAGCAAACTGATAACGCTAGCACAAAAGAAACCATAGTTCTAATGGAGACCGATAAAGGTAGTTTTAAAATCAAGCTTTATATGCAAGAAGCGCCGATCACCGCTGGGAATTTTAAGGATCTTGTCGAGCGCAAGTTTTATAACGGTATAACATTTCATAGAATTATTCCAGGCTTTGTGGTGCAGGGCGGATGCCCGCTGGGGAATGGTACTGGTAATTTTGTAGACCCAGAAACCAAACAAACTCGCTATATTAAACATGAATTTAATCCTAAGCTTTCTCACAATAAAGCTGGCATCGTAGCAATGGCAAGGACTTCTAATCCTAATTCTGCTAGCTCACAGTTTTTTATAGACCTAGCACCTCTTCCTTCGCTTAATCCAGGTGGCGTAGATCCTAATGGCTATGCGATTTTTGGAGAAGTCATCGAGGGAATGGAAGTAGTTAATCAGATCGTTACTGATAATGTCGCTCCTTATCCAGGTTCTGATGGTACTGCTAATCCTGTTAAAATCAAGTCAGCAAGCGTACTCCCCTAGGGTTAGTAATTTTAAAATTGTGCTTAGACTCGAAAAATCTTCGATTTTTCTCGTATTTTTTGTGTGTCGCTCAATCTACGCATCGACTTTGCCCGTGACAATTACTAACCCTTCTAGA
>JBEAYS010000021.1:0-5367 GCA_041170505.1 Cyanobacteriota bacterium | reverse complement strand
TTTTTCGAGGATCTGATAATCTTGACTGGCAGTTAAGTATAAGGTTCTAGCGGAATCATGAAGACCAATGGTGATAAGCTCTAAATTGTTTTGCGATTTTTTGTTAGTAGCCTTCGTACTTGCCCACGAAAATAAAAAAACAAAAATAGCAATATAAACTCTCATTATTTAATTAGCTTCATAAATTCATCTTCATCTAGGATAGTAACTTTTAGTTCTTCTGCTTTTTGTTGCTTGGATCCAGGATTTTCACCGCAAAGCACATATGAAGTCTTGCTTGAAACAGACGAGCTAACTTTGCCGCCGTTTTCTTTTATTAGGTTTTCATAGTGAGATCTGCTCTGGGACAGAGTTCCAGTAATAACGAAGCTTTTACCTTCAAGCCTAGAGCTGAGCTGTTTAATATCTGATTGTTTAATATCAAGTAAATTAGGATTTTTTTCTAAGCGCGCTTTAAATTCTATATACGCAGAGCTTTTGAAGAAGTTGACAAGGCTCTCGACGATTTTTGGACCGAGTCCGTCAATCTTAGTGATGTCCTCAGCTTGATTTAGGACCGCATTTTCAAGGCTATCTAAGTTAGGATAGTAGTTAGCAATTAATTCAGCGACATTAATACCAATATGTTTTATACCTAGCCCAAAAAGCAGTCTAGGAAAGCTTCTTACTCTACTTGCTTGAATAGAGTTAATAGCATTTTCAGCAGATTTTTCTGCCATTCTTTCTAGATTAATTAGATCATCTTTTTTAAGTTCATAAAGATCTAGTGGCGAGCTGATGAGCTTATTATCCAGTAAAGCTGTTACCAGAGCGGGTCCTACCCCATTAATATCCATAGCACCCTTTGAGCACCAATGCTCTATCCTTCTTTGGACTTGAGCAGGACACCCAGAAATGTTTTGGCAGAAATACCCCACATCAATTTTAGCGACTTCTGAGTCGCAGACTGGACAAGAACTTGGGACCTCGATTTTGAGTGTGTTTGAGGGACGTTTTTTTAGATTGACAGAAATAATCTCAGGGATTATTTCCCCAGCTTTTCTGACATTAATAAAGTCACCTATCTCTACGCCTAGTCTTTCTATCTGGTCAAAATTATGTAAGCTAGCACGTTTGACCGTAGTGCCTGCAAGCTTTACAGGGCTTAGATTAGCAACAGGAGTTATAGTGCCTAATCTACCTACTTCTAATTCAACGGATTCTAAAATTGTTTCAGCTATTTCTGCTGGAAATTTAAGCGCTATTGCCCAGCGCGGAGATTTGGCTGTTGAGCCAAGTGTAGTCTGCAAGTCAATTTGATTAATTTTAACTACGGCTCCGTCAATTTCGTAATCGAGGTCGTGTCTTTTGTGGATCCATTCATTATATAGATTTATTACTTCTTGAATATTTTTGCAAGTGTGATTATTGGTTTTATTGGTCTTAAAACCCAGTCTATCAAGGAGTTGAAGAGCTTCACTATGATTAGAAAACTCAAGGTCACTCGATTGGGCGCTACTGCCATTTTCAAGTCCGTTTTGATTAAATAGAGCATAAAAAAAAGCATCCAGCTTGCGATCTGCTGTTATCTCTGGATCAAGCTGTCTAAGCGAGCCCGAAGCGGTATTGCGGGGGTTGGCGTAAATTTGGTGTCCTTGATTTTCTTGCTCTTGGTTAATAGCGATAAAATCTTTTTTATTAATGAAAACCTCACCGCGAATAGAAATTGGACCTTTATGTTCGATGGTTTTTGGTAGAGTTTTTATGGTTTTGACATTTTCAGTAACATCTTCGCCGACCTTACCATCACCGCGCGTAACAGCTTTATGAAGCTTGCCATTTAGAAAGTCAATTGCGATGCTTAATCCATCTATCTTGGGTTCAAAAACATACTCTCTAGCAGTTTCTGCTCCGATGATTCGGTTGATTCGATCTTCCCAATCTAAAATATCCTGCTCACCAAAAGCATTAGCCAAGCTAATCATGGGAATCAAGTGTTTGACTTTTGTGAATTTAGAGGAGCTGACTGAGCTTCCAGCGTATTGTGACGGGCTTAGAGGACTGATAAGCTCCGGATAATCGGCTTCTAGTCCCAGCAATTCATCCATATGAGCGTCATAGACAGCGTCATCCACCACGGGAGCTGAATTTAGGTAGTAAGCTTTATTCCAATCTAGAAGCTTCTCTAGCACTTGATTGTATTTAGCTGAGATTTCTTTATTAATTCTTGTTTTGCTCATTACCATAACCTTAGATTAATAATAATTCCAATTAAGCTAGCTGATATCATCGAAACCAAAATCAATACCCATGAGCTTTTCCAGCCAATTGCTTTATGGTAAACCAGTAAACTTGTCAGGTTCGCTCCTGGGCTTGCTAGCATAAAACTGATCACAGACCCTGCGCCCAGACCGAGTTTTAGGAATTCTGAGCTTAATGGTATATCAGCTCCAGCGCAAAAATAAAAAGGAAATCCGATCACTGAGGCTATTACAGGACTGAGTAAATTAAAATCTGGATTACTCACAACAGATCTTACGATCTCATTTGCTCCAAAAAAATGATCAAAACTCGCCGCAAGCAAGACAGCTAGTATGATCCACCCCAAAAACTCTTTTACCATTTGGCTAAGATCTTCTAGCACCATTTGCACAAGATTTTTTTTATGTTCGTGCTCGCAACAGCTAGGCTCTTCACAAGTTTCAGTTTGATCAGAATGCAAATTCAACTGATAATTTTTACTTACTATTAATCCCAGTAAATAAGAGCAAATCACCCCAAAGCTTATAGAAGCCACTAATCTTAAAAGAGCAAGATCCCAGCTGAGCTTGGCTGTCAATATTAAAGCTGGAATACTACAAGCATTGCCCGCTACTAAAAAAGCTACTAACGCTTTCCAGTGAAGCTTTTTTTGGTGAAGTTTTACAGTAAGAGGTATCATGCCACAAGTACAAAGCGGAATCAAAGCCCCAATTACACTGGCATTGAGCACGGTGAAAAATAAATATCTCGAAGATGATACTCGATCTATAAAATCTTGCGGCAAGAACTTATCAATTAGAGATGAAGCCAAAATGGCAATAAAAAAAACAGGTAGAATCTCGGCAAGAAGATGATAACTGTGATTAATGATGCTCATCGTGTAAAAGGTGCTCTGCGTGCTGAACCGCAGAACCAATGTAAACGGCTGTTAATATCGCAAATAAATAAGATTGAAGTACCCCGACGGCCATTTCAAATCCCAAAACAGCGGCAGGTAAAATTAAAGCCATCATAGAAATAAAAGATGCTAGTAGAGTCTCGCCAGCAAGAGTATTTGCAAAAAGTCGCAAAGAGAGAGTCAATGGTCTTATTGCTAAATCCATAATTTCAATTAAACACAATAGATTTAGTTTAATTCCATGTTTGCTAATGTTAATTGGTAAGAACATTTGTATGTATTTAAATCCAGCTAGAAATATTCCACTCATAAAATAGGTTATTATTACCAAAATTGCTATACCTGCAGTTACGTTTATATCAGCGCAAGGACTAGCTCCGTGCCATGGATGAGCATGTCCGCCTTCTGAAGGTAATTGAGGCCACCATTCAAATAACGAACCCATTTTCCAGGGAAGTAATCCAGCATAGTAATTTACGAGAATAAAAATAAATATAGAGCCAATAAAAAAAACATAATTATCCCCTCGCTTACCAATATTGCTCTTAGCTATCCATCTAATAAAACCAAAAATTGATTCTGATATGTGTTGCCTAATGCTGTATTTTTTAGTTTCGATAGATAAATTAGATCCCATGATTAGTGCACAGACCAATATTAAACCCATACAAGACCAAGCAAAATAGAGAGTGTCAATGTGTACTGTCTTGCCTAGTATTTCTCCGCTTATGTGTTGCATAATTTAAACTTACCAAGAATAATACTAGCTTAAAAAGTAAAAAAGAGGCTACAAGAGCAATAAGATTAAGTTTATATTTAAGAATAAACACTGCAAAAATTCCAGCAATTAAAGCCATGCGCAATCCAGCCAAAATTGTTACTAATATCTTGATTTTTTTACTTAATTTTTCATTATCTTGATCTTGACTTTCTGTATTTAAATTGATTATTGAAAAATTTGATATAAATCTTTCTAAATTCATGCCAAGCATGTAAATATAGATTAGCCAGGTACAAGAAGCACAAAAAAAGGCTTTAGCAAGCTCGGGTTTTAGTAAATAAAAGGCTAATGTTAAAAAAATTGCAGAAAGGGAATAATAGTATTTTAGGGTCTTTAAGTAATTCATGCTTTTTTAGCCTAGATTTTTGGCCACAATAATTCTACTTTCAAAATTATTAGTGCTCCAAGATAAAATTTCCCAATTCGCTGAAGCTAAAATTTCTTTTAGCTCATCATCGCTGTAGTTTCTGAGCAACATTCCAGCTCTAAAAGTATCTAAATACTGCTGACTGCCATCTTCGAGTAATTCATACTCACCTTTTTGACCGGTTCCAACTTTATCAAAAACCCCAAACATTATTCCATTAGGCTTAATGAATTTTTTGATTTCTTGGATAAAAGTCTTGCCTCTCTGGTAATCCAAATGCTCAAAAGCGGCATTGATGAGCAAGCCATCAAACTGGCTCTGGGAGGGAAGTTTAAGCTTCATCATGTCAGCTAGTACAAAATTTATTTGCTTATCATTAAGCTTGCGCTCAGTTTTAACTTCGTTAGCTAGTCTAATGGCGGAGGGAGAAATATCTACTCCGGTTACTTGAAACCCATGCTCTTGCAAAAAAAAGCAAAGCCAGCCAGAGCCGCAAGCAATATCCAAGATACTTTTACAGCCATGTGCCTCAAACACTCCAGGTATGCGCGGGATATAATCGATAACATCAGGTATAGTCGTGGAGGCTTTTTTAACACGGCTCCAAGCAGTTTCCCAAAACTCGACGTTTTTTTGATAGATTTCATCGGCGATTTTAGGTTTATCGGTGTTTTGCATGATTTTAAATTTTAGCCTAAACTTAGCCTTGAAAACTGGGATTTGAGGTAATTTTTTTAGTAGATCTCTTTGGTACCCATTTATTGGTTTGAAAAGAACTCTAGGACGTTCAACTCTATTTTATAATTGTTCATTGATGAAGCTCTCCAAAATTAAATTCAGTCTCCCCGACCCCGAGCTTGCCTTAAATGTTTTGAGTATTTTTGCTATTAGCTGTCTTGCTCTTTTTACAGCTTCTGGCGGAGATTTTTTAGTTAAGCAAGCGGTGTTTTTTACTGTGGCACTGTTTTTGGTGGCTATAACTTACAAATTATTTGATCTAAGTTTTTTTCAGAAGTATGCCGTGGTGATTTATTTTTTTAATATTGGACTTTTACTTTTGTTAAAAGTATTTGGTACGAC
>JBEAYS010000020.1:0-13418 GCA_041170505.1 Cyanobacteriota bacterium | reverse complement strand
AGGTAAACGATAATATGGCAACAACCGCAGAAAAAGCAAAACTAAGCAAAAAATTAAAACCACTAAACGATAAAGTGGTTATCGAAAAAGCAGAACCTGAGACTAAAACCGAAGGTGGTATTTATCTTCCAACCAGCTCTCAAGAAAAGCCTTTGGAAGGAATTATCATAGCTGTTGGTCCTGGTCCGCTCAACGAAAAAAACGAAAGACAAGCACTGCAAGTAAAAGAAGGCGATCGCGTTCTTTACTCCAAGTACTCTGGTACTGAAGTGAAGATCGATGGCAGAGAGCTTTTGATCATGTCTGAAAAAGACATTCTTGCAATTGTAGAGTAGTAAACAAGGAGAAAAATAAAATGGCAAAAAAAATTCTTAGAAAAGATGAAGCTAGAAGAGCGCTAGCTAGCGGCATCCAAACTGTAGCTGAGATAGTATCAGTAACACTTGGACCTGCTGGACGTAACGTAGTTCTAGAGAAAAAATTCGGTGCACCTCAGTCAATCAGAGACGGAGTTACCATCGTAAAAGAAATTACTGAATTAGAAGACCAATTCGAGAGTGCTGGAGCGGCTTTGATTAAAGAAGCGGCAACCAGAACTAACGATATCGCGGGAGATGGTACTACTACTTCGACGGTGCTTGCTGGCGCTGTTGTAGAAGCTGGTATGCGTCACTTAGCGGCGAGAGCGAATCCTGTCCTTCTCAAAAGAGGCATGGATAAAGCGACTCAGCTAGTAGTAGAAGAGTTTAAGCAGATGTCAAAATCTGTAAAATCTTCTCGTGATATCGAGCAAGTAGCGACGATTTCAGCGGCTAACGATAATGAAGTTGGCAAGTTGATCTCTACTGCTATGGAAAAAGTTGGTCAAACTGGCGTTATCACTATCGAAGAATCTAAGTCTCTAAACACTGAGCTTGAAGTCGTAGAAGGTATGCAGTTCGATAAAGGATATATTTCTCCTTATTTCGTTACTGATTCTGATCGCATGGAAGCTAATCTAGAAGAGGCTTTTGTTCTTTGTGTCGATAAGAAGATTAATATCGCTCACGATTTAGTTCCTGTACTAGAAGGTGTAGCAAGATCGGGCAGACCACTTCTTATCATCGCAGAAGACGTTGAGGGAGAGGCTTTGGCGGCTCTTGTAATCAATACTCTTCGCCAAGTAATCAGAGTTGCGGCTGTAAAAGCTCCTGGTTTTGGTGATAGACGTAAAGCTATGCTCCAAGATATAGCTATCTTGACTGGCGCTAAAGTGGTTTCTGAAGATCTTGATATGAAGTTGCAAGACCTCACTCTTGAAGATCTTGGAATCGCTCGCAAAGTAGTTGTTAACAAGGATAAGACTGTTATCGTTGCTAGCGACAAAACCAAAAAAGAAGTTCAAGCTAGAATCGCTCAGATCGAAAAACAAATCACTGAGTCAGATTCAGATTACGATAAAGAAAAGCTTCAAGAGCGTAAAGCAAAACTTTCTGGCGGCGTAGCTGTCATTAAGGTGGGCGCGGCGACTGAGCCTGAGCTAAAAGACAAAAAACTCAGATTAGAAGATGCGCTTAACGCTACTAGAGCGGCTGTCGAAGAAGGCATTATCGCTGGTGGTGGAACAGCTCAAGCAAAAGCTTCTAAAAAATTAGAAGCAAGACTTTCTGAGTTCGAGGGCGAAGAAAGACTTGGTGCTGAAATCATCGTAACTGCGCTCCGCAAGCCAATCCAACAAATCGCTAATAATGCTGGTTTTTCTGGAGAGGTAGTCCTAGAGAGAGTTCTAAGTGAAAAAGACGAAAACATCGGCTTTAACGCTGGAATCGGGCAGTACGTGAATATGTTTGATGCTGGTATCGTAGATCCAGTTAAAGTCAGCAGAGCATCGTTACAAAACGCTGTTTCTGTAGCTGGTCAAGTTCTTCTTACTGACGCTATTGTAGTTGAAATAAGAGAAAAAGAACCTGCTATGCCGGCTGGAGCTGGCATGCCTGGCATGATGTAAATTAATTGAGTCGAAATCCCTTATTTTTTTATTAAAATAAGGGATTTCACTTATTCCAGAATGCTATTATTAATGTGGATCTGAAAGTCATTAATTTAATTTTCACGAAATCCGTAAATCGTATTTCAAGATCCCTCGGTGCCTAGGCCCCAAAGAGTTTTTAAACTCTTAAATCCTAGAAAACTTTTGCAAATCTATAATACGTTTGCAAATAGGGTGTGAATAAATTTAGGGATCTTTTAGCGGGGGTCCCTTTTTTTTTGGGTAAATAGTAATTGTGCTATGAGCCAAGTTTTCAAAAAAAAACTAATTCTTTTTTTTATCGTAATAAGTTCTTTGTTTTTAGGAATGTCCGGTGGCGTCGTAAGAATTCATTTGGATAGTGAGTTTTCACAAACTTTACAAAACAAAACATATTTTCTCCATGCAATTTATCAAGGATTTTCTGGTATAGAACTAAAAATCAGACAATTATATTTTGGGGAAGATGCCAATCTTACAACTATAGAATTTATGCAAAAAAATTCCCAAACAGCAATTAGCCTTTATTTAGTTGCAAGTATATTTTGTATTATTGGGATTTTAGCATGCTATTTTACTAGCAAAAAACTTTTTGGAGAAGCTGAAGGATTAGTCTCTGCATTGATTTTAGGGACTTCTTTTATGTGGAGCACATATCTACATTATCCAACTGTAGATTTACCAGTGACAGCTATTTGCGCGCTTTGTTACCTAGCAATGATTAGCTCTAGAAGTTTAGATTTTTATGATCGACTTTTAATTGCTGTTTTACTCAGTATGGCTATTATCACCAAATATGCTGGTGCATTTCTTTTGGTGCCTTTTTTGATACTTTATTATGACCCCAAAGATCTCAAAAAAACTTTTCAAGATCTTGGCTTTATGATCATTACCAGTCTAGGAGTTTTTGCATATTTTATGCTGGGCAAAATTACCGTTATGGACCAAACAATAAAAAATGAGTACGAAGCTCTTTTTAATAGCGGATTTATAGGTTTTGAAAATAAAAATGGACATACTTTTATTTATCATCTTAAACATACCTTAGGCACAGAATTTGGTTTATTAAGTAGTCTTTTTGCAATAGTCGGTATATTTTATGCCAAGAAAAAACTAGACCCAAGAATTTTTTGGAGCTTGGTTTCTTTCCCTTTGGTGATTTACTTAATCATGGGATCTATGATGTTAGAAAATCCAAGATATATAATGCCAATGATTCCATTTGTAGCAATCTTGGCAGGACTAGGCATAGTTAGTACTAGTGAATTAATAGCGACAAAGCTAAAGCTCCCAAAATCAATCCTCATCTGCGTTCTATCAGTTGCATGTGTCGCTTGGGGTATAAATATGACTTGGTATCATAATAGTCTTTTAGCTAAGCCTGGTACAGAAAAAAATCATGAGAAACTTTTTCAAAGTTTAAAACCCAATGTAAATGAGATTATTTACCAACCTCTGCTAAGATTTTTGCCTTATGGTTTTAGAAATATCAAGAATCAAAAAAATAAAAATTTATTAGATTGTAATTCTCAAAAACATATTAATGTAAAAAAACTATTTTTCAAAAACCCAAAAAACATTCTTGCCATAGATAGCTTTTGGACGGATTCCTTCGTTTATGACTGGCATTTTCAATGCCCAGATTCATCTAGAAGAGCATTTAAAAATTTTGAGGATCTCGAATTATTCATAATTAGCCCATTTTCAATTCCTAAAGAAAAAGTTCCTTATTCTCATGAGTCAATTTTTTCTCCGAAGCCTCCTGATCTTTTTTTTAGAAAATCCAATGGTCTTTACTATGAATATTTCATCTTAGATAAATCTTTAGCTAATGAATTTGAAAAAAAAGCCAAAAAATTAAAAATTGATTACCGACGCACAAAAGGCAAAAACTCTTTTTACTTCAATAATATTCAGGGTTATGTAGAATGAAAATGGTCGGGGCAGCATGTGAATTGATGCCTTTGGCATCAATTCAAGTCACAAAAGAAAACCTAGATAGGTTCAAATCCTGATTATGATAATAATTATTGTTGATTAATATTGATTAAAAATGGTCGGGGCAGCAGGATTTGAACCTACGACCTCTTCGTCCCAAGCGAAGCGCTCTACCAAGCTGAGCCATGCCCCGAAGCAAATTAATTACGCTCAAGCCTTGTCGATGAAATGAAAAATCAAGACAACGACAGTTTAAATTTTGTCAGTAAAATGGTAATATTGGGGTTTTTATTTGTTTTTTTTTATAATCCAGCCTGCTTGGCTAAAAGCCCACCTAGCGTCTTTACGAAATCTTCTCTTTGCCAGCCCCTAATCCCCTCACCAATAATCTCCTCAAGCGCTATCGGACTAGCCTTAGGCGCGCCCGGCAAAGCTTCCTTAACTAGATACTGAGACTTAAGCACATTAAGCCCCAAACCCACTACTAAGTAGAAGTTTTGCTCATGGCTAAAGTTCTCCACCAAAATCCCAGCTAATTTAGAACCATCAAAATAAATATCATTAATAGGTTTTACATAAAACCCGTCGTTTTGAAACTCAGATTTTAGAGCTTGAGTAATTAATTCAGCGATTTTTAAAGTTAGCGCTTGATTATCAGTGCAAGTATTCACAGGACCCAAGTTATAAACGAAGCTTACATAAATCCCCGCGCCCGCTGGTGAAGCCCAAGATTTACCATAAGAGCCGCGACCGCTAGTTTGCTCACTTGCCATAATGATAGCCATGTCAGAATCCGTAGAACCTGTGGTAATAAGGATTTCAGAGCTTTTGACCAAGTTTTTTGCTTGGTCTTGAGTGGAGCTGAGAGTTTGGTAATTCAAAAAAATTGGCATAAAGGTGAATCAATACATCATTTGGACTAGGTTGTTTTAGCAAAAATTGCCATAGAATATTATATATGGTTCTAAATTTTGATTTTGATGATACGCAAAAAGATCTCCAGAGAATGGCGCGTGATTTTGCCGAAAAAGAAATCAAGCCGCAGGCCGAACATCACGATCGAGAAGCTAAATTTCCTATTGAAATCGCCCAAAAAGCTTTTGAAGTAGGGCTGATGAATCCTGGATTCCCTGAATATGTCGGAGGTTTGGGACTTGGAATTGTTGAAGAATGTATCATCGCTGAAGCTCTAGGATGGGCTTGTACAGGGATTTCTACGGCTCTTGGAGCAAATATGTTAGCGGCGGCTCCCTTGCTTGCTGTCAATGATCAGAGCATAAACAAAAAATTCTTAGGGCCGATGATGGAAGAATTGCAGTTCGCTAGTTACTGTGTAACTGAGCCAGGATGCGGGTCCGATGTGGCTGGGACCAAGACCACCGCCAAAAAAGTCGGTGATGAATATGTTATAAACGGAGCCAAACAGTGGATCACAGGCGCGAAGTACGCTAAGTGGTTTTATGTTTTGACTTCTACTGATAGCTCTGCTGGTCATAAAGGGCTCTCAAGCTTCGTTGTGCCAGCTGATACCCCAGGAATCACCGTTCAGAAAAAAGAAGATATGATGGGTCAGCGCGCTTCAAGCACTCACGCTATAAGCTTTGATGATGTAAAAGTGCCATCAGCTAATTTACTTGGTCAAGAAGGTGATGGATTTAAGATCTCCATGAAAGCCTTCGACAAGACCAGACCCGGAGTAGCGGCTGGAGCCTGCGCCATTATCAGATCAGCACTAGAATATGCTAAACAATACGCTATCGAGCGCACTTCATTTGGAGTGCCAATTGCTATGCACCAGGCAATAAGTTTTATGATTGCCGAAATGGCGATGAAGTACGAAGCCGCTTGGCTAATGACTTTGAAGTCCGCTTGGATGATAGATGGCGGTAACCGCAATACCAAGTTTGCATCTTTTGCTAAGGGCTTTGCGGCTGACTCAGCGATGGAAGCGGCTACCAATGCCGTACAGGTCTACGGTGGCTACGGCTACTCTCGAGAATTTCCTGTAGAGAAGCTAATGCGCGATGCTAAGATTTATCAAATCTACGAAGGAACTTCCCAAATCCAGCGATTAATCATCGCAAAAGAATTATTCTTGAGATCAGCGTAAATAATTAAGGATTCGCTGAAAAACGAAGTTTTGAGGCGGAATCCGCCTAACAAAAATATTAAGGATCCACTCCCTGAGCCAAGATTCGCTCTTGGCTCAGGGTTGAAAAATCGTTAAAGACGCATTTTTCAGTGGATCCTTAAATCTTAGGTATTATGCCTAAAGTTTTTCACCTAGTCTGCCGATACTAACCTAAGTAGGTTAAAAAAAGGATTCTGGGTAATGAAAAAGTTTTATTTAATATCTTCGCTGTCGGTTTTAAGTCTCTCTGCTATTTCAGCTAATAGTACTAAAAAAAATGTCAGGAAACTCCAATCAAATAATCAGGCTTGTCAAAGCTTACAAGTTAGCGGAGCAGAAATAAATATCTGTTTATCAGGTAGACCAAACAGCAGTTTAACAAGAAGCGATCTTACCCAGGTGCAAACAATAGCAAATTCTTTGTTTAAAAAAGCTTTAAGAACAGAAACAAAGGCAATGTCTGTTACTCCATATAATTACGAAAGTTCAACCCCAGCAGTGCCTAATGTGATTTTAAATGAAGCTAGCGCTCCATGTAGCAGTGACTACGGGGAGGATTGTATTAATTTAATACCCATCAATTGGAATCCTAATGATAATGTTAATGAATCAGAATCGGAAAATAATTATTCCTGGAACAATACTAATGAAGAAATTCCAGGTCATACACAGACAAATGATATTACAGATTATAATGAACTGAGAAATCTAAGTCAGTAAATACGTAAATAAGGAAATGTGTTAGCTTTAAATAATCAACAAGGAGCTAGCATGGTAAGAAAAAGGTAAACCACATTCATCACTATTAAATTTTTAAAGAGCTGAATAGTTAGACATTAGAAACCTCTATGTAATATTGTTTTTTGATCTCTTGGTACTTCTTGAGTTTGAGGTCTTATAGATTTTTTTACTGAAGGTTCTCCCGCTGAAGGTTCTCCCGCCGAAGGTTTATCTGGAGTAGCTATTAGGGGATTAGATTTATTGGTGCTATTACAATAATTAAACAATGGTAATACAAAAGGTATTATACAGACTATTAAACTATATAAACTCCTCGAAGGTTTATAAGATTGATGATTTTTAGGAGAAACATTGCGTCGATCAAATCTATATAGTTCACCTGATCCATCTGGCAAACAGAAGTTAATAAGTAATGCGGGTCTAAATAGATCTTCATCATTAGGTGGGGGGGACGCGGTAGTTACTCCAAAACTGTTTTTCTTACCGGAACTTCCGCCCGAACGGGGAGGAACAGCAATATGAATTTTTGTTGTAGCTGACATTGCTTTACTAAGTGATTATAGCATACTAATTAAAGGTTTTATAAGTATTATCTTATTTTATAAATAGAATTATTTTTTTTGTTATTCTTCAAATTCTGGACAGTAAATTTTAAAAACTAAATAAATCTTAATCTATTAATACAAATTATGTCTTGAAAGTGATAAGATAATTATCTATAATTTAAATAAAAATTCCAGAATAAATATGAACACAAAAGGTACCGACAAATTAAATACGAGTTTTGGCTCTAGTCCACCCCCTCCGCATACTAAGGCAAATTCAAATCAACCAAATCAACCAAATCAAACACCCAAACCTCAAGGCTCTACTCCACCCCCTCCGCATATTCATCAAGTACCAGCGCCATTAAACGGCCTCGCTCGGCCTAATCCAACTGAAATTACACATTTGAGTGGTATTTTAACACATGGTAATTCTATACGAGGTATAAATTTAGTAAATTACACCTATAATTTTTTTGTAAGACCTTTTCTAAATCAAAATGAGAAACAAAAATACAATCAATTAAATAATCAACAACAATCTAATAATTTTTTTAATGATATTGATATTAATAATAGTGAAAATGCAAAATATGTATGGTATTCCTTCTTAAATCCAAATTTCAACAAACCGTTGTTTTGTCCACAAACACTGGCTTTTATTCTTAGATATAAAATTAGAAAAGATTTTTTTAGCGTATTGGATCATAAAGAATTTGCTGATAGTATTTGTAATGATATACAAATCAACCCAGAACCAATATGCAAAAACATAAAACAACTAAGAGTCAAAATAGATGATGACAAAAAATTCATAACTTTTCTATTTAGTAATAATTTTATCTTCCCCCAATCGAATCATGATATTTTTGGCACACAGCCTAAGAAATATTTAGATGATGAGACGTTACATTGTTCTTTGAGAGAGTTAGGTATAATATACACTGCTACAACATCAGACACGGAGAGATTCATGCAAGATCTGCTTGGTACTGACAGCAGTCATTCACCTCCTGAGGAAGAGAATACTCCCATCAAAAACATATCGGGATTACAAGTTTTACGATGTGTACTTGATATTAACCTTATATTTAAAGACTTATATAAAAATAAAGAGTCCGTCTTCGAAAATTGCAGTCATTCTGAAATTGAAGATATTTTAATAAGATTTTTCAACTCATTGGCTAATGTAAACAATCGGGAAGATTTCCATAGTTTACTAAATGATACAGCAAATCAGCTATTAGATAAGATTGTTGATAATCCAAAACCCTCAGCAGAATCTATAAAAAACATTCTTGTAAACAAGATACTTCAACTTACGAAGATACAAGAAGCTCTTTTAAAAGATATGATTTTGAAAGCTCCAGCTAAGCAATACAGCAAACAGCTTAAAGAAATCTTAGATTATATAGATAATATAGAATCAATTTACGATAAACTAAATGAAAATTTTAAAATAATAGAAGAGTTAATATCAGATATTGTTCATGAAAGGCCATCTCTTAACAAAAATTTAATTAGTTTTCGAGATGCTATTCTATACCCCCAATCTGTTTCTAATAAAATTAGAGAAAATGGAGATGGTTCAAGCATTTTAGCAATTTATTACAATGAAACAAATAACCCCCTAGGTGAAAATTATCAAAAGAAAAACAATATCTTTGATATCATTCTCAAAATTGCATTAAGTCGTTATAAAGGAGGGTTACTAGAAATTAATAATTTTCTTCCGAATCCTATTCAAACAAAAAAAGAAGCAGAAAATGATTTTAATTATCAATTATATAAGGCGTTAATAGAGGTTTATAGTAAATTGAGTACAAAACAGCAAAATGAACTAAAAAAAACATTAAATTTTCTTCATAATCAAGAAGATATTACTAGAAGAAACTTGCTTCGATATTTTTTAGCTTCTTCAATCATAGCAACTGTTGTAACATTTTTGGGGTCAAAATTTAACTCCCAGGAATTACCCTTAGGTGTTTTTAAACCAAATTTTGATAATACCGAAGAACAAAATGAATCTGACCCTTTAAATTTAGAAAAGACCGTAATTACGGATCATTTAAATCTATTTAACAATAAATTTATAAGCTCTAAACGAGATTATATAATAAATAAAAGAGATTTTGGAGTTTATTTTGTACCTAAAATGCCTTTCCAAATGAGTAATAATGAATTCCATGAATTAGCAGAATCAATCATTAAATCAAATCCAGAGTTGAAAATAAACAAAGAAGAATTAATTAAAAATATTTCAGAACAAGTTAATACCTTATCAACAATTCTAAAATATCCAGATAACCATAGAAATGAAAATTTGAGAGGTAAACGAAGAAATTTTTATACAACACCTATAATAATTTCAATAGGAAACGGCAAAAGCTTAAAGTTAATACTCGTCAACAATCAAGTTATCAATGAATATACTAATCAATTTGCAAAAGACATAAAATCCAATAATTATCGTTTTTTTATAGCTGATAAAATTACCTTTGAATTTCAGTTACAATGTCTTTTTGCCCTAAAAGATCTTTCTGAAAAAGAAGCTTTGATAGAAGAAAAAAATAAGGAATATACAAAATTGATTAGTCAGATTAATAATCACGTTGATAGCAAACTTATAGATTCTTATAAAAAACTTTATGAGAAATTCAAGTTGAAAGCTCAAAATGCTAGTTAAGGATTCGCTGAAAAACAAAATTTTGACGAGATAAGCTAATTAAAATTGTGTAATATTAATTTTGAGGAGCTAAAAAGAATGTTATTTCTGTCAACACCCGTGATACAATTTAATTTATGGCTACTAAGCTCAATAGCCCAAAATCCTTAATTGGCCTTAATCTTCAGGAGTTGGAGGGCTTTGTTACTGAGTTGGGACTGGAAAAATTCAGGGCTCAGCAAATATATAAATGGATATACAGTAAATCCCAGCGTGATTTTAACTTAATTACCGATTTATCCAAAAAAGCCAGGGAAACTCTCATAAACGACCCGAATTCTCTGCCTATTGGCTCCCTAAGCCTCGTGGCGCACGAAAAAAGCGTGGATGGCACTCAAAAATTCCTTTTTGAGACCCAAGAAGGTGAAAAAGTCGAATCTGTACTCATGCGTTTTGAAGATCGAAACTCGATCAGCGCTTGCATTAGCTCCCAGATTGGCTGTGCCGTGGCTTGTCCTTTTTGCGCGACGGGTACACTGGGCTTCAAAAAAAATCTTAGCGCTAGTGAAATTATCGAACAAGTTTTATTTATGCAAAACCTCTCTGGCGAGCGCATAGACAATATCGTATACATGGGCCAAGGCGAGCCCCTAAATAATTACGATGAAGTGGTTAAATCAATAGATCTAATGCGAAACCTAGTAGGCATCGGGGTTAGACACATAACCGTTTCTACTAGCGGGGTCATTCCGCGTATCGAAAAACTAGCCCAGGAAAACCTACAAATCACTCTAGCTCTATCTTTGCACGATCCTACTGATGAAGATAGAGATTTTTTGGTGCCTATTAATAAAAAATGGCCCGTGTTTGAGGTGATTGAATCTCTAAAATCTTATTACCAAAAAACCAAAAGACGAGTAACTATTGAGTACGTTATGTTAGATGGACTCAATGACAGCCCCGAAAAAGCTCAAATCCTTGGGGAGCTTGTTCGTGATCTGCACTGTAATATTAACTTAATTCCATATAATCAAACAGACGTCGATAACCCTTTTAGAAGAAGTAATTCCAAAAACATTAAGCAATTTGCAGAAATATTGAAAAAAACCAGTCGCAATAAGACAGTCACTATCAGAAAAGAGCGCGGACATGACATAAATGCCGCTTGCGGCCAGCTAGCCAGTAAGAGCAAAAGCCAATAAAATAAAAATATATCGCCTAAAAACGATTTTTATTGATGTTCACCAAAAATTCCAAAAACAAAAACGAGAGTCCCGCGATGAAAAAAGTCATCGCTGAATTAAAATGGAAACAATTCTACAAAAAAATAGACGAAATCAAAAAGAATAAGTTCTTCAAAATTGGTCTTTTGAGCTTATCGGTTTTTATTATTCTTTCAGCGGGGTCTTTATTTTATTTAAATTACGAAAGCATCCAAGAAAACTACGAAGCCAGTCAGGATGCTAAGTTTAAGCAACTTGAATCAGCTCTAATCGAAGCCGCTGATTTTTTTAAGGACAAACCTCTTAAAGGAATTTCTACTCTTGAGAATTTTAGTCAATTGCCCAAGCTTTTAGCTAATCGAAAAAATTATTTGCTTAGTCAGTTTTACGATGAAATCGGAGAAACTGCTCTTGCGTTTATCAGCATTTATGAAGTAGATAAAGATTACTTACCCAAGCACTCTTCTTACAAGCGCGCAAAACTCGCTGAGCGACTGGGTCTTGAGGGCACAGTCATAGACGAACTAGAATTCTTGACTCATCATTATCCTAAAGAGCCTCAGTATCTTTACGAGCTAGCTAAGTCTTATACTCGCCAAAACCTTCGAAAAGAAGCAGAAAAGATTTTTAAACAAGTCCAAAAAAACTTCCCTAATAGTCAAGAAGCCTTAGGAGCAGAATATTACCTAGCTAATTTCACCAATGATCCAGAGGAGCGTAACCAAAGACTTATAAACTATCTCACCAAGAGCCCTAGCGGAAGCCTTGCTACCCTTGTCTCTCAGCAGATTCTAAGCCTGCCTGATCAAGAACGTGCTGTTTTTAATTCATATAGAAACTACATCGCGCTAAGTTTTTATCATGCAAAAGATTACGCTACTGCAGTAGGATTTTTTGCTCCCGGTTTGGACAAGCCTGATCTTTATATTAGAGCTTTTGCAGAGTCACTTATTAAGCTTGGAAAATTAGTAGAAGCGACAAAACTTCTTTTGGATTTTATTCCAAAAGTCGAAGACGCTAAGCTTGCTGTTGATCTCATAGACTTGCTTACAGCGCTTAACAACAAAGAAACTAATCTTGAAATTCTATCAATTCTATCTGGCAATGTCCCAAAAGCCGAAGACAAAATCCTTTGGGAAATCGCGAAGAGAACTGGTGAAAAATTAGATTACAAAAAAGTTTATGACCTTTATCCTGATAGCTTTTACGCGGCAGAGAGCATGGCCAGAGTGTTTTGGAAGGAATATGAGCGCGGTAGTCACCACGGAGCCCTGCGAATCGCAAAAGATCACTGGTCTAAATATCCTGACACTAACTCACATGCTTTTGTTGCTTTTTGGTCAGCTAAGATTCACCTTTATCATACCGAAGTTATAGATGACTCTGAGACGATAGAAGCCACTGATGATGAGGAACCTGAGCTTAGTGAAGAGCAAGCGATCTATAGTCAAGAGGCGGCAAGAGAGATTCTGCACAACCTTATAATTGCGCATCCAAGAGACTATTACAGCCAAAGAGCTCAAATGATTTTGGATGCCAAAAATCCAGACTGGTTTAAACTTCCAAAAGCAAATGATTTCTTTGCTGTTCCGAGCTGGAAGTGGCCAGAAATCTATGACCTAAAAACTATTGGAACCAAGTTTGGAAGAGACATTCAAGAGCTTTGTACAATTAAGCAATTTGATTTTGTCTTAAGCTTAATGGATAGCGACAAAATCAAATCTGACAAAGATTTTAAAATGTGGTTATATGCAATGAGCGGGGATAACCTAAAAGCCATTAGCACAGCCTATTTCGCCATACCTGAATCATCAGCTTTAGATTTTCAAGATGTAAAATTCCAGTATGCTTATCCTCTTGCTTACGCAGATATAATCACAGACGAAGTTAGCAAAAATCTAAAAATAGATCCAATGCTGGTGCATGCCTTGATTAAGCAAGAATCGCGCTACCAAAAAACCATAGTGAGTAAGGCTGGGGCAGTGGGTTTGATGCAAGTCATGCCTTACACCGCAAAAGCAATCGCCAAGAGCCTTAACATGCGCCCTCCTAGAATTCATGATTTATATCAGCCAGATACAAACATTAAGCTCGGTGTAAACTACATGGAGAGTGTGTTTGCGCAGTTCGATAATAATATAATTTTTGCTGTTGCTTCATATAATGC
>JBEAYS010000019.1:0-4000 GCA_041170505.1 Cyanobacteriota bacterium | reverse complement strand
AAGTTGTAAAAGAACATATAGCTAATATCATTGAAGATCGGAATCATAGTCGAGGAATTTTTTCTGGTCTTCCTAAGCCTACTAACGTGGTAATTGCTGGATACAGTTGGGGAGCGGGTTTGAGTAAAGAAATTTTAGATAGATGGAATAAGATTGGTAATGATACAAAAGTTAGTACTAGCTTGACTCTGGATGCAGTCCAGTATGGTGTTAATAATTTTGCTACCAGCCTACAAGTGCGTCCAGCCAATTCTGAAAAGCACATCAATATTTATCAAAACAATGATTTATTTATTAATGGAAGTGATTTAAAAGGCATAGATCCCAGCAAAAAAGATGTTTCTGTGGATGTCGATAAATTAAAGCCGGGCACAAGTCTTCAGCACATTGAAATAGATGACGATCCTAATGTTATAGATTCGATGTACCGAGAAATCAGAGAATCGGTTATTAATAGCCCTGCTTCAAAACCTGGTAAATTAATTTTGCAAAAAGTTTAAAAGTTTTTTTAGAGCTTGGCTGCGGTGACTTAGTGAGTCTTTTAATTCGTTTCCTAATTCAGCCACTGTCTTATCAAACCCAGTAGGGATAACTATTGGATCGTAACCAAAACCATTTTTTCCTTTAGCTTGGTAGCTAATTTCCCCAGTCCAGTATTCTTCTGTCTCAAAAACTTTTTTGCCACTCTGGTCAAGAGCAGTAATATTACAAACAAATCTACAAGAGCGGTTTTCTTGGTTTTGCATTTCTGCAAGTACCCCTTCAATCCCGCCACCAGCCTGCTTTAAGTATCTTCCTGAATAAATACCTGGTCTGCCTCCTAGCGCTGAGATTTCTATGCCGCTATCATCCGCGATCACCAAAAAACTGCCATCAAGTAATTTGCTCGTGATATCAAATCCTGCTTTAGCTTTTATATAGGCGTTTTCGCTAAAGCTCAGACCGTTTTCCTCAGGGTCGAAGACTTCGTTATATATTTCACTAATAGTCCTGAATACCGTGCCAGAATTGGTTATGGAGTTAAACTCTTTGATTTTGCCTTTGTTTGAACTGCAAATTATCAAGTTTTGGTATTTATTCATAGCTATTCTCCAAATGTTATCATTAATATTGGTAAATCCCATGTTTAAAACCATTAAGCGCGAATTGCAAAATATCTACCAAAAAGACCCAGCTTGCAATAACTGCTTTGGGATATTTTTGTATTATCCTGGTTTTCAAGCGGTTTTAGCGCATAGATTTTTGCATAAACTTTGGAATCAGCCGATAAAAGCTCTGGGACCTTTTGCTCAATTTTTAGCTAGATTATTTCAATACTGGATCAAAATCCTTACTAATATTGAAATTCATCCATCAGCTAAAATTGGTAATAATTTTTTTATTGATCATGGTTCAGGCGTGGTTATTGGTGAGACTACGATTATTGGTGATGATGTGGTTTTGTATCAGGGAGTCACTCTAGGAGGCGTTTCTACCAAAAAAGAAAAACGTCATCCTACCTTAGGCTCTAATATTGTCGTTGGTGCTGGAGCTAAAATTCTTGGTAATATTCATATTGGCGATTTTGTGCAAGTCGGCGCAAACTCAGTGGTGGTCAGAGATGTACCTTCACATAGTACTGTTGTCGGGATTCCCGGCAAGATTATTAAGATGAATATTGAGCTTGAAGAAGCGATTAAGAATCTTGAGCACAACAACACCCCAGATTATATCGGCGTTACTCTTGAGATGTTATTAAAACGGGTCGCTGAGCTTGAAGAAGAGCTCAAATTACTTAAGTCCAAATCAGCGTAAATCAACCAAGTACTAGTAAATTCATTACTCACCAGAGATTTTACTACATGAGATATTTTAGAAATTTCTTCTAGCTTTCCTTCGTCGGTCGCCACAAAAATCGCTTTTTGATAATCGCTAGAATCAGGGTTATAAAAACTATACGGCTTACTTGCTATTGACACTGTGTCTAGATAGTAGTCAGGATCAAGGTTTAGCTTGATTAGCTCTTTTGATTTTTCTGCTTGGACATCCTCGATGCTGGCATCTTTTGCGATTTTTTCAGCCTTAAAAATTTTTCTTGACATAAATCTTTTTGCCAAATCTTTTAGTACTACATCTTGCTCATTTGCCCAGCGTTTGATGTGATGAATAATCAAAGTATCATCTAATTGCAAAAAATTATTTAAGCTTAGCTTTTCTGGCTGGCTAACCCAGTCAAATACCGGAGTTTCGATAAATGCTATTCTGCGATTTCTGATCAATAATTTTACTCTTTTAAAAAGTTTAAGAAGTAAGCTATCGCTAGCTAGGCATTTTTTGTGCTGGTAGACCTGCATGTACATTGAGTAGCGAGCGTATAAGTAATCTTCAACTGCGAGCATTCCTTTTTCGCCGCTGACCACAAGGCAGTCATAGAGCGGATTTACCGTGATGCTATTGATGACACGAGTCAAATCAAAATTACCGTATGCTGTTCCTGTATGAAAACTATCTCTAAGTAGATAATCAAATCTATCGCAGTCTAACTGGCTATTTACAATGCTTGATAAAAATTTAACTGGATATGTTTTTTTCAGAACCGAAATTACTTTTTGGCTGAAGCCCGGCTCAAAGCTTTCTAGCACCTGGTTTACCTCAGTTTCGGGGCTGGCGATAATTTTTTCAGTCCAAATCTCGTGCTTGATATTGTTTATCGCCTCGCTTGAGTGGCTAAAAGGAGCGTGCCCCAAATCATGCAACAGAGCACTACTCAAGACAAGAGCCTTGTATTCCTCTTTTAGAGCGGGTTCTAGATCCACTTCTTTTGTGAGTTTCTCAAACATCAAGCGCGCGACGTGCATGGTACCCAGGCTATGAGGGAATCTTGATGCTTCAGCTCCGTGAAAAGTAAACCAACCAGTCCCTAGCTGGCGAATCCAGCGCAGTCTTTGCATTTCCTTAGTGTCGATCAGCGCGATTATAAGATTTTCGGCTTTATCTTCACTATCTAGTTGAATTTCTTTATGGATGGGATCTCGATATGTTCTTGACATTTAATTTAAAATAATTGAAAATTTAATTTTTAGCCGAGCAGGCCTTAACCTAATCTTAACAACAAAATGTTTAAAGAGAAACAGCTTGAGTTACGAATAGCCCAGATTCAAGGCTCTTGCGTATGTAGGACTAGTTTATCCAAGACCGCAACGTGTTATTAAGTGTAAGTCGGTCTTGGCTAGTCTATTTTTTGTTTTAAATTGGTGTTATTTAGATAAAATGTACATTCGTAGACAATGTTTATAGAAGACATTGTCTACGAATGTACTAGTTTTTCAAAATAATAGTCCAGAAGCGTGATTTCATCTAGATTATTAAAAAAATATAATAAGCCCATCGGTATTTCTCTTAATATTTATGTTATAATCGTAAAAAGGAGTTTTTATTATACATTTTTTGACCTAAGCCTGATGGGTTATGTTTCTTAAGATAATGGGATTGTTTTTAAAAGAAAGTTATGAAATTTCTTATCAAAAAATTCAAGCCTTCTTCGTTAATTACTTTAAGGAGAATTTCTTAGGATGGATGTTAGTAAGTTATCAGGGTTGTTTAACAATATAGTTCCGCAGATTGTTGCTGGAAATGGATCTAAATCTTCAAATGTACAAAGATCTTCTAATTCTAATAAAGGAGATGCTTTTGTTGGCAAAGCTGTTTTAGGTCAAGCATTAGCATCTGTATCTAATGGAGCTATTCCTATTAATCAATCGACTTCATCTTTAGCAAATGCCTTCAAAACTTATGCAGAAAATCAAAATCAAATTTTAGCAGCATAAAAATTTTCACTCACACCCTGTTTATTCATCAAGGACTCACATTGTGAGTCCTTTTTTTGAGTTAGTTTAGTAATACCTTAACCCTAAAAAGTTTCAATATAAATATCAAAAACAACTAAAAAAATTCTTTGTATTAATACAGCAATTTTAGGGAGTTAAATTTTTATGGTAAACATTAATGGATTAAACGGTTT
>JBEAYS010000018.1:0-2563 GCA_041170505.1 Cyanobacteriota bacterium | reverse complement strand
TCTTGAGTGGGCGGAGTTCGTTGGTAATTATTACGGCACCCCGCGCAAATTCGTGGAAGAAAAACTTGCTGAAGGCAAAGATGTCTTTCTTGAAATTGAAGTGCAAGGTGCTTTGCAAGTGATGCAAAAATGTCCTCAAGCAGTTAGTATCTTTTTGACTCCACCACGATTTAGTGATCTTGAAGAGCGTCTTCGCAAGCGCGGTACAGAAACTGAAGCTGTACTGCAAGAGCGTCTCAAAAAAGCAAAAGAAGAAATGGGTTTTATGGATCGCTTCACTTATGTGGTTACCAATGATGATGTAGATGAAGCGGTTGATACTATAAGAACTTTAATTCTACAAGAGAGATTTAATTTTGATATAGATTTAGCGCGTTTCTCGGAAGGTTCTGCTAAATAAACTTATGCAAAAAGTTAGTTAAAACTTGTGTTTTGCATGAAAATCTGGGGTATATTATAATTATCTATGTATTTTAAGGGTTAAGACTAATATTCCGCATAATGTTTGTTAATAGAAAAATAACAGAAACTTCTAAAAAATTATCTCATCAGTTTGGGATTTTGCTTATTACCGGAGCCAGGCAAGCTGGCAAGTCAACCTTGCTACGAAAAATTTTTCCACGACATCAATACCTTAGCTTAGATGATTTGAGACTTAGAACTCAAGCTAATGAATCGCCTGCTAGTTTTTTTGATTTTTATCCAAGCCCAGTGATTATTGACGAAGTCCAATATGCTCCCGATCTTCTGTCTTATATAAAAATTGATATCGATGAAAAAAAATTTCTAGAAAAAAATTGTAGCGGCGGTTATATTTTAACAGGCTCACAGAAATTTACTTTGATGGATCAAATCAAAGAGTCTCTAGCAGGTAGAATGGCAATTTTAAATCTAAATACTTTATCAGTCGAAGAGCTCATAGACCAAGGTTTAGAATTACCGACTTGGACGAATTTAGTTTATCGTAGTCTATATCCAGAACCTTTTCTTAATTGCAAGCTAGATCTTAGAATTTGGTTTGAGACTTACGTGCAGGCATGGCTTAATCGAGATATAAGGCAAAACCTCAAACACAGTCACTTACAGGTTTTTGATAAATTTTTAAGTTTGATTGCCACGCGAATAAGTACAGAAGAAAATTTTACAGATATCGCTAAGGACTTAGGTGTCAGCAGGCTTACCGTGCAGTCTTGGTCTGCGTTATTAGAAAAAACGCAGGTTTTGTTTTTTTTGCAACCCTATTATAAAAATCTAGGGAAAAGAATTATCAAATCACCAAAAATATATTTTTTTGATACCGGTCTTGCCAATTATTTATCAGGCTTTTTTGATCCCCAGCAATTAAGCAATAATATTATGACCGGTGCTTTTTTTGAAAATTTTGTTATTTCTGAGGTGATAAAGTTTTTTGAAAACAGAGGAATAAAACCACCGATTTATTTTTTTAGAGACAGTAACGGACTGGAATTGGATTTGATAATTGAATACCACTGTAAGACTCTTGCAATCGAAATCAAAAGCACTGATAACCCCAGAAAATCTCAAATAAAAGGATTAGAAAAAATATCTCAGCGCCTGGGCACAGAGGTGGTTTCGATAGTCGTGTGCAATTCCAAACAAAAATTAGCGATAACTGAAAAAATCTTAGCCTTGCCTTGGCAAGAATTGCCAGATTTTTTGCAGAATAGTTTTAGGCTTTAGCTGTAAGTGCCGAATCATGCAAACTTTCCACAAATCCAATCGCTAAAGTCGCCGCTAGCGAACCGTCAGAAGCCGCTGTGACAGCTTGTTTGAGCGGGGTGTTGCGGATGTCGCCTGCGGCAAAAACTCCTGGAATATTAGTCTCCATTTTTTCGCTGGTGATAATTTTGCCGGCTCCGTCAAGTTTGATTTCGTTACCCGCCAAAAACTGAGTGTTAGGATCCAAGCCCACATAGATAAACACACCCTGGCAATTTAGCTCTTCGATTTTTCCAGTTTTTAGATTTTTGGTGGTGACAGAAGTGACACCGAGCATATCACCGTTAATCTTCTCAACAACAGTATCCCAAATGATTTCTGTCTTGGGGTTTTTCTTGAAACGGTCTTGGAGAATGCGTTCTGCGCGCAGTTCATCTCTGCGGTGGATGAGAGTAACTTTACTTGCGTAGCTTGTCAAAAAATTACCTTCTTCGACAGCTGAAGATCCGCCTCCGATCACTACTAGCTCTCTACCCTTAAAAAACGCTCCATCACAAACAGCGCAATAGCTTACGCCCTTGCCTGAGAATTCATCTTCTCCGGGCACGCCTAGCTTACGGTGCTCTGAGCCACTTGCGATAATTACCGTCTGCGCCAAAAATTCTTTATCGCCGGCCCAGATTTTTTTGGGCTGAGAATTAAGATCGATTTTTTTCACGGGCAAGTCAGTAACTATCTGGCATCCAAATCTCTTAGTCTGCGCTTCCATCGCATCTGAGATCTGCGGTCCGGTCATGTGGTCCATGCCGGGGTAGTTTTCTATGTCTTTGGTTGCTTGTAATTGTCCGCCGACTATGCCTTTTTCCAGGATGAGGGTTTTAAG
>JBEAYS010000017.1:0-5551 GCA_041170505.1 Cyanobacteriota bacterium | reverse complement strand
AAAACTTTCTTAGGTCGTCCGTGTGGCTTGAATGGCTTGCTCCAAGCGCCACAGAAATATTTCTTTATGGTTACCGCGCTGAAGAACTTTTGGTACTTCTTGCCCTCTAAAATTAGCTGGGCGAGTGTATTGTGGGTACTCAAGTAAATTTAGCTTGCGTAAATCTTCTAGTTGAAGACCAGTTTTTTCAAGTAAGGTTTCTAGCTCACGCTTGCTAACCCCGAGCTTTTTTAGCTCCGCCAAATAATCAAGGTCACTAAAACTCTCAAACATACTACTACTATCATCACCCAAGACTCCAGGCAGTAAGCGTAGAACCGAATCTGCCAAAGCGATCGCGGGCAGTTCTCCACCAGTAAGCACAAAATCCCCCAGAGAAATTTTCTTGCTGGCGATATTTTTTATTCGCTCATCGAAGCCCTCATAACGCCCGCACAGAATTATTAGATTTTTTTTGCTTGAAAAATCTCTAGCTAGTGATTGGTTCCAGCGCTCACCGCAGGGACTTGTCAGAACGATCTCGTAGTCTCTGCTGGAAGGGTGCTCGAGGCAAGCCTGGCTCAATGACTGGGATTGGAGGTCTCGGAGCGCGCCTGGATCTTGAGCTTTTATATCTCCGATAACAGATTCGATACAATCAAAAAACGGCTGAGGCTGTAAGAGCATTCCCGCTCCGCCTCCATAAGGCGTATCATCAACAGCGCCGTGCTTGTCTGTAGAAAATTTTCTGGGGTTATGAGTATAAAGAGAGTAGAGAGATTTTTTTTTGGCGATTCCAAGCACGCTAGTGTTAAAATACTGCTCGACAAGCTCCGGAAATAAACTTATTACATCAATTCTCATCAGATTCTTGTAACTTCAAATTCTGTCAAACGCCTATAGTAATTGGCTTTATAACCCGCGCGCGCAAGCTCATTAAAAAATTTACCATTAATGCGATCATCAAATTTTACTTTTTTAAAACTCGCAAGTAAAAATTCATAATCAAAATTTTTCTTAGTGTTTTTTTCTAAGTGTTTTTTAATAAGCATAATAGCCCCTTCTGGATTGATTTTGATTTGTTCAAGCACTTGATTTTGCTCAGCTACGAAACGATCGACAAGATCTCTGTGCTGTTTATAAAAATCTTCTCTCACCACCAAGACAGTCGCTGGAAATTCATTAATATAGGCTAATTGCTCACGAAGAGTGTGATCCACGACACCTTCAAGCTCATCAGCTATCGAAACAGATTTACTGGTTAGTAAGCTATTAAGATCCACAAAACCTTTTTTTGTCAGGGTAGTACCCCAAGGCTCGGCTACCAGAGCGGAATCCACAGCATTAATAAAAAACGCCGTCTCTAGCTCAGCTGGATTCACCGCCACAAAAGAAAAATTCTTATCAAGCTGAAGACTTGTATTAGAAGCGACTTCACGAATCATTTTATGGGTCGAATCGATTAGTTTATTATGCGCGCTAATTTTCTCTACAAGTATCTTAGCTAGTAAATCCTGGGTGTTACCATATTGCGGGATGGCTATGTTTTTTAGGTGATAAGGCTTTTCTGGATTATATTCAGGTTTTACGATTAGAGAATTACCACCAATCGCTGTCTGACAGAGTAACCTCAGCTCCACACCTTTATTAAGCGCGTTTATATAAGGGCCAGGTCCGATATAAGCAATATCAATATTACCCGTCAAAAACCCATCCAATAAATACCCCCCAGCAGTAAAAAAATGCGGTTCGATATTAGTAAACGCCCCACCCTCTATGCCTACAATAGGCACAGCATGGGTCATATTAAGCAAATAACCCAAGCGCAAAACACCATTAAACGAATCTTTTTTAGCGCAAGAATTCAGGGTCAAAAAGAGCAATAAAATAAAAATCTTTTTCAGGGCTCTTCCTCCGATTCTAAAAATCAATCAGCAAAAGCTTTTAGACAGATTGCTTATTATAATGATTCCAAGTCTTAACACCAAACGCTTTTATAATCAGCTCAGTGCCAGCTTTACCAGGAACTGGACCTCTTACAAGCAATAAGCGTCTATCTGGATCATACTTGAATACTTTTGATTTTTGGATAGTAACTTTTCTATTACCCATCATTGCAGGCATTCTTTTACCAGGCTTAATATTGCTAGGTGTAGTACCTGCTCCAAGAGAACCGATTTGACGCTTGGATTTAGAACCGTGAGAGTTGCGGCCTACTCCGATATTGTGTAATTTAACTGCACCTTGAAATCCTTTACCGATAGACTTTCCGGAGATGCTAACTTTTTTTAGATCCTTAAAAAACTCTTCAATATCAATCGCTGAGCCCAGTTCAAGACCATTAATATCGCTAGAAGCTCTAAATTCTTTTAGAGATTTATAAAGAGCCAAGTTTTTTTTCTCTAGATTAACTCTTTCTGGTTTGCTCATATATTTTGCAGATTTCACTGGATAAGCGCCTATTTGGAGAGCTGAATAGCCATCACGCGCGGTAGTTTTAATATCAGTCACAACATTATCAGCAATCTGAATAACAGTAACAGGGACTACGTCTCCCTCTTCATCAAAAACCTGAGTCATTCCAAGTTTTTTTCCTAATAAACCAAAGTCTTTTATATCAGTACTCATATATTTCTCCTTATTTTTCAGGTCTCCCTGAACTTTAAGACCACAGTAGCTAAGCCCTTCATAACCTTAAAGCCCTATAATTTTAGCAAATTTGGGGTTTGAGATAAAAAAAATAATATAAAGATACTGATTGAGGATTCGCTGAAAAACGATTTTTGAGGCGGAAACCTATCAAACCGCGGCTCTGGCTGTGGCGATTTTAGCTTTTAGGATAGCTTGCATACCATCCATTTCACTTTTTTCAATATTAATTAAATTAGCTTCAGATACGCCAAGAGCTTCTGCAAAAGCAGTTTTGGCTGATTTAATACTTAATAAGTCTTGAAGGTGGGATCCTGTAATAGCGTATTTCGGATTATCAACACCATTAAGAAGACCCTTATCATCTAATCTGTTTTTGATAAATCCGCCCCATCGACTAGCAAAATCATTTACCATGGCAAGGGCTAATGGTTCATTTTCTCTTGCTTTTTGCATAATGAGTCGATTGGTTAATGTTTCTGAACCTGTGAGCCAAGTTGGGATTTGAGAAACTAGTTTCAAGTCAAACTTTTTGTCATTTTGTAAATAACATAAATATTCTAAAGCAAAATTCGTTATGCGTGATTTAGCTTTTGCAAATGGGTAACCGTTGACACGATCGTAAATGGTAAGTTTTTCTGGATGATCTTTTGTTATTTGTGAATAAGCTCTAAAGTCTTCTTGAATTTTTTTAGCAATATTTACCAACCCTTGATCTTCTTGACCACCAGCAAAAAACCATTCTGGTGGGGTATTAGGTTCAGCCTGAAGTTTAAATCGATCTATTGGTGATAAAAAAGGTAATAAATCTTTTTCTGGTAAAACAGTCCCCCCACACTCTAGATTAGATATTGAGTCAAAACTACCCTTGCCATCATAGCTTTTATTAACACCTACATTAAATCCAGTTCCACCTACTACGCCAATAACAGTATCACTCTGGTTTAATTGATGTCCCAGCTGAAAAGCTAGAGTATTAGTGTCGTTCATCGTAGTCATATTAACGGTAAAACCCTTCTTGGCTTGAGTACTTTTAGTGTCAGAAGCTTCGTCTTGATAATTAATGTTAATATGCTCTCCTAGTGCAGTTTTCAGACGAGCTTGAAAATTATGGAATTTACTCTTTTCATAATCACCATTAAGACCTTTTACGGATTGATCAATCGTTATAGCAGGAAAATTAGTCATATAAGTTAAACCATTAATATCAACTGGATCAAGGCCCTTAGCTGTAAAGAACACTGGGTGTGATTTTGGAGCAAATCCAGCCGCTGAAATATCTATATCTATAGTGCCGTTGGGATCTTGGGATTTTTGGTATTTAACGACATCAGCAACCATCTGAAATAAAGTTTTTAAGGCAGCTTCTTTTTGGTCACTAATTTCCAGAAGATTGAGCCGATACTGAAGTTCACACGTTTTTATGGCATCTTCTTTTTGGTCACGACTTGCCTGAGGATTTTTTAAAACTGGAATCTGTATTAAATTACCTAGATGATCTAGTAAACCTAAACTTACGGTAGATCCGTTCACTTGAATACCTATGGCATTGGTTTTATAAAAATCTTGTTTTTTGTCCTTAGTATCTAAATTAGCTTTAAGTTTAGGTTTATAATCAGCTTGCCATCTATCGTAGTTAGTTATAATACTCATACTTCAAATAATACAACTTTTGTTATTATTTTGCAAGTTATTTCTTAATTTTTTATTGGCGAATTGCGCCTCAAAAATCGTTTTTCAGCGAATCCTTAAGGACAATAGTGTATTATTTAGACTTAATTGGGCAAAATGAGTACAAATAATACGATCAATTTAGGTGGTCAAGATTTTCAGAACTGGGCCAACGGTGAAAGATTTGGGCTTAGTGCTAAAGTCGGTGGAAATAACGGAGCTGTTTTACAGCTAGTAAAATCACCAGATAACGAAGATAAGAGAAGAACAGTCGGTGTGCAATTATCTGATGATGAAAGCGGCCCCTTGAAAATTAATGCTCAAGTTTTACTAGACGCTGTTAGTTACGCGGCTCAAGCGACTATTAAAATTTGTAAAGAAACTGGCAAGAATCCCTCGGAAGTAATTATTCCTGTTAACTATTCTTTTGCTAGCGTTTTTGCAAGTGATAAGCAAGCTTTAAAAGACGGTCAAAAACACATAGAAGAAACTTCAGACAGTGCTTATATTTATGCTCCTAATTTTTGGATTGGGGATAATAAAAGAACTAATAATGATACAGAGAGCATAGATTGCAACAAGGGCTTTGATATTAAGAAATATTTATTAAAGAACCTGCGCAAGATTAATTTTAATTACCAAATAAGTGGCAAAAACGGTCAGTGGACTTTTCGCGCGTCAGGAGCTCCGACCATAATTACTAATATTACTAACGACGGCAATATGGTCGCTATGTCAGCCGCTACCAGTGCGGGACTTAAAGCTAATAATATTTATTTACACACCGTTCAAGGTGGAGGCGGCAATCTTAATATCGTTAAAACAAATAACAACCAAGAAATTGAAGAAGTTATAAACACCGAAGCCTTTGGAAAGCCTTTAGCTAGTGTTTTTAGTGATGATGAAATAAATACCATTAAACTAGTTCACGGTGATAGATGCGACCAAAACATCGAACGCTGGACTGCAGGAGGTTGCAGTGAAATTAAACAAAATAAAGGCATTAAAGCAAGCGTTGTTTATTTAATACAAGAAGTAGAATCTTATACAAATCTAGTTGAAAAAATAGACCCCTCTAGCAATGAAATGAATGATTGTTATGTATGGGATAAAAAACTTAAAAAGATTGCTCGAACTCTAGATTTGGATTTTAATGATCTTATAAATAGCCAGCTTCTAAGCTCAGAGTTCTTGTCAACTCAAAAACCCAATAAATCTATTCGTGAACTCGCTAAAGCTGGCGACAAGCTCG
>JBEAYS010000016.1:0-8567 GCA_041170505.1 Cyanobacteriota bacterium | reverse complement strand
CCCAAACATACTTAGGTACTATTGGTGAAATTGGGAAGTTTGCTTTTATTATCAATCCTGTTAATGAGCTAAAAACCTTTACTGATGATGTTTTGCGCTTCCTTGAGACTGAGCAAAAAGTTTTTTGTTTTCAGCCAAGCGATCCTAGTTTTGAAATAAATATTGAAAAAATCAAAAATCCTTTAAGCCAAGATTATGATTATAAAGTCTATTGCTGGATAGATGCTGGCAACACCAACCAACTGGAATACTCCTGGGACGCACTGGGAATAAGGTTTTTATCTTCAAGAGAGAGAATTAGGGATTTTGCTCTGGAACTTGCGGACCTACAATAACAGCACTAAGATTTTCAGGTTTTATGTATTTCCTAGCGGCTGAATTTACTTGCTCAAGAGTAATTGAATTAATTCTATCTGTATAAGTTTTTATATAGTTATCACCTAGTTCATAGAGCTGAATCTGAGAGAGGGTTTCGACTATAGTTTCATTACTTGAAAGATTGCGCGGCGCAAAAGAATTCACTAAGTAAGATTTAGTTACATCCAATTCCGTTTTTGTGATTCCTTCTTGTAAAAACTTAGTGATAATTTGCTTAGTAAGCGAAATGGCATCTTGGACGTTTTTTGGGTTAGCTCCCAATACAACTTTAAACATACCAGCGCCAATACCCGCATCAAAACCGGATCTTATATTATAGACATAACCTTTTTCATCACGCACACCAGTACCAAGACGAGAAGATAACGAACTACCTCCTAAAGCAAAGTTCGCAATCATTAGTGGATAATAATCATCATCCATTCTTGTTACTTCCGCAGCGTGAGCCAGAGCGACTTCTGTTTGATGTTTATCATCCATAACCACAAGCCTTTGCTCTGCTGGCTTTAAGGGCGCATTAGCAATAACAGGTTTTTGATTAGTAGAGATTTGCTCGAGGCTAATTTTATCTCCGCTACTTGTAGCCAAATTCCAGTTCTCAAAGCATCTGGCAATAATAGCTTGAGCTTTTTCAGGAGAGATATCCCCGACAAAAGATACCAAAAGATTTTTAGGATTATAGTATTTTTTGTAGTAATCCTTTATATCCTCGACGGTGATTGCTTTTACAGAATCAATTCGCTCTTGGATAGTATAGGTATAAAAAGGATGGTCCTTAGGATAAATCAAACGAGAAATTTCTCGCCTTGCTATTTGAGATGGACTATCATCTTCTTGCTTTAGCCTAGATATCACTTGCACTTTGAGCCTCTCGAGCTCCTCAGGATCAAACTCAGGCTCATTGAGGGTTTCGACTAAGATATCTAAAACCTTATCAAGATTTTTACTTATAGTCGAGAAACTGAGTTTCGCTGATTCAGTGTTCGCGCTAAAACTAATATCAGCCCCATATAGATCAAGAAGCTTTGAAATAGTGTATTTATCAGTGTTTAGAGTACCGCGAGAGAGCATCTCACTTGTGAGATAGGCAAGTCCTTGCTTGCTTGCGTCATTTACAGCACCAGCATAATAATAGACATTCATATAAACAAGTGGAAGGTCATGATCCTCTCTTAAATAAACTTTTATGCCTTTATTACTATGTTCGATTTTTTTAAAATCCAGATCCAGAGAGGATTTACTCAAGAATTTTTTAGAGAATTTTGGCTCAGTAATTTTCATTAGATATTTTAGTTTTTCTGGGCTTAAAGGCTCAACTTCAGTAGCGCCGTAAAAAGCTTCTACTTTTTCAGGAAGCTCTGGAGCTGGCTCTGTTAGCGAGCTTGAGCTTGCCTCAGGCAGTAAATAAACACTAGTTAGATTACTTGGAACAAAATATTTTTTAGCTGCTTGTTTAACATCTTCGATACTTACTTTATTAATATCATCAACCCAACGAGCATAATTAGTCCAATCACTAGAAATCGCTTCGAAGTAACCTATCTGCATACCTTCTTCATAAACTCCATCACGCTGATAAATAAAAGAAGCCTCTTCTTGAGCCTTAGCTAGATTGAGCTCTTCTAGACTTACATTGTTTTTTATGTCCTCTAATTCAGCATTAATAATAGATTCTACTTTTTCAATATCTGCTTCAGGATTGAGCGTAACAATAATCCTAAAAATACTTGGATCAATACTACTTTCAGGCACACCAGAAACTGAAACGGCTAGCCCCGAGTCAACAAGCTTAGGATAGAGCCTAGATGAAGTGCCACTAAACACAAAATTAGAGATCACACTTAAAGCAAAACTATCTTTATGCTTGAATTCCGGCACATGAAAAGCCATACCGAGGATTTTAGAATAGCCGCCGTTGCGAATAATAGCTTTCTTTTGCGCTTGCTGAGCGGGTTCTTGAGGTACTTGAGCTCGAGTACCAGAATATTTTTTATACTTACCAAAATATTTATTTATCAAATCAAGAGCATTTTTGGTCTGAAAATTACCCACAAGAATCGCAACAGCATTATCAGGCGAGTAGTAAGTATCATAAAACTCACGCATATTTTTTGAATTAATATTATCGAGATCTTGACGCCAACCGATCACAGGATTTTTGTAGTTATGTACATCAAAAGCAGTGGTTCTGAGGCTTTCGTATAAAATATTTTGCGGAGAATTTTTATTACCCTCAAGCTCAGAGACAATTACACTGCGCTCAAGCTCGACTTCATTATGATCAATTCGAGAATTTCTCATACGATCGGCTTCTAACCTGATAGCAAGCTCAAGATTCTCTGGTGAAAAATTTTCAAAATAGGCCGTGTAATCATCACCAGTAAAGGCATTAAAAATTCCGCCCTTAAGCTGGATGGATTGAGCGATTTGACCTTTGCCGAAGACTTGAGTTCCCTTAAACATTATGTGCTCGAGATAGTGGGCCAAACCAGTCAGCGTAGGGCTTTCATTACGACTTCCGACTTTGTACCAAACTTGCCAAGAAATCATAGGCGTATTGGTATTGGGTTTTAGCAAAACTTTCATTCCATTATCTAATTGATACTCATCAATTCCGGCAAACGATTTAATAAACTTGACACCTTTCATAGACACATGCTCCGTATTAGCTGATACTTGTAATAATCCCAATCCCGACAGGAAAAAAACTAAAAATATAACTATAAATTTACTAGACACCTAGATAAATATAGAAGAGTTTAGTTAAAAATGCTATACTAAATATTATGGCGACTCAAAAGGCTTATGAATTTGAATTAATTACACCGGAAGGAGTTCTACTTAAAGATAAAATCACCCTATTGGTCGCGATGACTGAAACTGGTGAAATCGGAATTTTAAATAATCACATGGCTCTAAAATCCAAGCTAAAATCAGCTCCAATGCGCTACACCAGAGAAGACGGCTCACAAGATTTAGTGGCTGTTTTGGGTGGGATAATAGAAGTACAGGATAATAAGGTTTCTGTGATTTCAGAATTTGCACGCCACGGTAAGGATATTAACGAAGCTGAAGCAGAAGATAAAGCTCTAAAAGCCAAGACAGCACTCCAGCTTTTGAGTCCATCAGCACCTTTAAGTGACAAAGATCTTGTCGTCGCTGAAGTACGCCTTCAAAAAGAATTATTACTTCTTCAAACAGCAAGACTGCGTAAGAAATACTCCTAGAGACATAACTTAGAATTTTGTAAAATTCCAAATAATATACTTCATATTCTTTTTCAAAAAAGCTAAACCAGATTTTATAAGAAATTTAATGCTAGAATATAATTTACTGCAGCTGATGGTAAAAGTCAGCGAACGGGTCAGGTGGGAAACCAAGCAGCCATAAGCTTTAGCTTTTAGGTGTCACTGCAGTTGTTTTCAGATAAAGCATACTATTATCTGGATGTTAAATAATGAAATTTAGGGGTATAAACAATATTAACCATGAACGACAATCATTCTGAAAAAAAACGCTATAGACTCGGTGAGATTTTGATTAACCTTGGTGCCCTCACCCAAAGAGAACTCGATAGAGCTCTTGAGATTCAGGCTAATCAACCAGCAGACGAAAAATATCCTATAGGCAGAATTTTACTTGAGGAAGGCAGTATAGAACCAAATGACCTAATCGAGGCTATAAAAATTCAGAGCATGCAATCATAATTCTCTGGCAAGCGCATGGCAAGCCCGTTTGAGATACTAAACCAGCTAACTAATCCTCTATCTTCGACTTATAAAGATCTTCAATTCAGCTATTCAGATCCAAATATTTTAAATTCAAAACTTCTAAAGCTAAAAAATCTTCTCCATCATTCGGCTTTATTACCTGATACCAAAACCGTGGTGAGCAGATGTCCAGGCAGGCTGAGTTTCAGTAAGCATGCGGATTACATCAACAGTGATTTACTTTACACGCTGGACGATAGAGATACTTTTGTAGCTGGCCAAATCATTACTAATACAGAGCACGAATTATTTAATAAAGTAAAACTCGCTAACCTCAATCCAGAATTCGCTCCAGCACTGCTATCTAGAGACTCCAGTAGTTCAGACTGGACATTTTATCCACTAAAAGTTCTTGAAGAGCTTAGAAAGTTTACATCTATTAATGCTGGAGTGATTTTAATCTACGCTAGCGACCTGCCTCCCGCAGGCGGTTTGAGCTCATCGCACGCACTGATGATCAGCACACTAATAGTTCTAATTGAATTGTTTCAAATCCAAAGCCTCTCAAATGCTTTGAGTAACCGAAATCAAGCTAGCCCCTCACAAAAAAAGATTCTACAAGATTTACTCACACTGCTACAGCGAGTTGAGCACGCAAGAGGCTTCAAATCTGGTCTGGGAGACCAATCTGCCGAGATATTTGGCAAGAAAAGTCATTTTAGTTTTATAAAAATCCATCCTGAGCTAGAGCTTAATTACCAAGAAATCCCGTCAGGGACGCTGTTAATTACGGCTCCTAGCTTGATAAAAGCTGATAAAAGTTTACCTGAATTCCAATCAGCTAATCAAAACATCCAATGTTACAAAGATATAAACCTTATGGCTAAAAGGTTTGGCTGTGAGTATCTAGGAGATCTAGTTTATAAATATTCGCAAGAAGAAATTTTTGAGATACTGAATACCATACAAGATACTCAACTAAAGGGATTAGCACTCTACGGACTAGCCGAATCAGCCAGACTCAAAAATCTCAAAAAAGATTTTTCACTTAAAAAACTCGGGGCGCACCTAAATCTCTCTCACCAATCTGAAATCATCTATCACATAAAAGAAGGAAAATGGCAAGAACTTAGCCAAGAAGAAAAACTTTTTTATGAATTCAATAGCTCAAAGCCGCTCAGCAATCACTGTGGCATATACCGCGCCAGCACCAAACAAAACGACATTTTGCAATATCTAGCGACCCAGGTACCAGGAGTTTTGGGATCTTCGCTAAGCGGTGCTGGACTTGGGGGTAATAATGTTATTCTTGCTGGCTTCGAGTCTAAAGCCAACCTGATCAATACACTTGATAAAAATTTTTACCAACACTATGGTCAAACAGCTTCAGACCAGCTTCATTTTAGTACCAGCTCAGATCCAGCTGGAATTTTAATAAAATAGTCAAAATCACTCAATGAACCCCCCAAAAAACTCTTTTTTTGTTAAATCTTAACTTGTTTTGGGTATATATATCTTATGGGTAATACCCATAAACTTACGTTTTTTTTATTGTTGGTCCCCTTTATAAATTTTTCTTTGGCCAACGCCAAAGAGTTTGCGTCTATTAGCTTACCTAGTGATACACAAAAAATTCAAGTTGAATTTAAAGAAGCAGTGGAAATCAAAAATAATCTTAGTGGCGTAAAACCGCTTAATGATAAGTCAAAAAAAATTTCTAGTTTACTTTCAAAAAACTTTGGACCATTAAAATTAGGATTAAAAGTTAATCCACTCCAAGCTCAGGGTTCAAGTGTACGATTTGATTTAGATTTATTAGATACGTATGCAATACTTTCTAGATCAGAAAAATTTGATGATATAACTAATTCATTCAAACCCAGTAAGGAAGATTATTTTATAAATCCAGAATTAAAACAAGAATTAATGAATTTTTTGTCTAAATTGCCAAAAGGCTCTGGGCAGTCTGAAAATAGACCTGATCACCTTTAGTAAAATGAAAACTTAAATCCAGATTCAAAGAATCACTGGGAGCGGATCTCACAAAAGAAATTGAATAAACTGAATCGGCAAACTGACTTGTAATAATCTCAGCTGGATCAATAAAATTGTATTTTATTTTGTGCCTATTTTCTACCAAAAAAGAATAGTGAGTACAACCAATAATTATAGTTTTAATTTCAGGAGGAACCTGGCTCAAATACTCATCAAAAGCTAGTTTCGCAGATTCAAGATCACCAGCTTCCATTAAAGGTACAATTGCAGGACAAGCAATTGGATAAATTTCAACATTCCATTCAAGATACCGCTTAGAGTCAATTGTTGCTTGGGTAGCTAAAAACGCAATTGGTGACGTCGATGCATAAGTAGTAAAAAATTTTTTCATCGCAGAGAATAAACTTAGGATTTCAAATGGGTAATCATCTTTGTCAATTTGATCAAGATACATAGAGCTAGTATTACACGCAGAAATCACTAGATCAATATCCTTATCTTGCATAAAATTAAATATATTTTTCATTAACTCGAGTAATTGTTGTGGAGTTTTTTCTCCGTAGGGAGCATTTGCAGAGTCTCCATAATAAAAATAGGAAAATTTATTACCAAACCTCTCAATAAAAGCTTTTAAGACCGATAATCCTCCAAGACCCGAATCATAAAATCCCAAACGCAAAGTCAATTTTCCTCCAAATATTCAATAATACCTCGAGAGATAGCCTTAGCTAATTCAGCTTGATAACTATCACGAGTAAGTTTATTTCTCTCTTCAACATTTGTCATAAAGCCTAATTCAAGTAATATTGACGGAGCCTTAGTATATTTGCAAACCCAAAAATTAGCTTTGCGAATCCTTTGATCAGGCATTCCGACATCTTTTACAAGTCGCTTGTGGACATATTCTCCCAGCTTTAGACCACCATCTGAGTGGTAGTAGGTCTGCAAACCTTGCATATCAGGATTAGTAACAAGAGCATTAGCATGCATTGAGACAAAAATCTTAGGCTCAATGGTGTTAGAAAGTTCGACTCGCTCAGCAAGTGACATAAACCGGTCTTCATTACGAGTCATATAAGCATCAATTCCAGCTGATTTGAGATTTTCTTGCACACGGGTTGCAACTTGTAAATTAATATCCTTTTCATTATGCCCTCCATAAATAGCACCGTGATCATATCCTCCGTGTCCTGCATCCAGAACCACTCTTAGACCTTGACTTTTTAGAGATACTGCTAAATCAGTTGCAGACGGCTTCTCTTTAGAGTTTCCTTGCAGTCTAATGTATAAGAATTTTTTATCAAGAGATTCTTTAAATTCCTCAATAAGATCAGCTGATTTAAGATCAAAGACAATTCTAGTGACAGGTCTTCCTAAAGTAGCAAGCCCAAATCTAGTGCTCTTTACGTGAGGAGTCTCCGGTAAAACTTCCGCTGATAGAGCTTCATCAAAATTCACATCCACAAGATCCACAACTAATCGCTCTGGATTATGTAGTTTTAAAAATTTATATTTAGCTTCTCCTTTGAGCTCTAAACTAAAAACTGTTTCACTTGCTGAAGACTTAGTAACCTTGAATGATAGTAATTTACTAATAGTGGTAGGTTGCGGTTCAGGTGCGGTTTTGGTGCCTTCTTGAAGCACGAGTAATTGTCTTTCGTTAGTGCTAATTCTCACATCACGTACATGTGACTTAGGACCAGTAAAAACTATTCTTACTATAGAATCATCTAGCTGAGTGACTTTTATGCTTTCGTCGGTGATATTAAAAGACTTGGCTAAAATCGGAGATTTTAACTCAGATCCGATGATATCCACCACTAGGCGAGTAGGGTTATCAAGTAAAATCGTCCGAGGTACTATGGCTCCTTCTGCTACTACGCGCAAATTAGCTTGCTCCATAGCGATATCAGAGATTTTGATATTGCCCACACCAAATTTAAAATGCAGAACTCTACCAATATTTTCGATGCGAACTTTTTCAAGAGCTGTTACGCTTGCACCCTCTATCACAACTCTCACCGTATCTTTATCAAATTGCGCTAATCTCACCTGCTTAAGACCATAGCGCTCAGGCAAATCATAACTAACTACTTTATTACCGAGATTAGCTCCCAAAATATCAAAAACCAAACGCGATGGATTATCATAAATGCGTTTTTTGAATCTCAGATCAGCAAAAGAATCATGCGGGACCTGAAAATCAGTACTGACTAACTTGGCATCCCCAATAATTACTTTTTTTTCTTCAGCTAAAACCCCAATAAAACCAGCCCAAACTAAAACCAGGGCTAGAATTAATTTACTGATAATTTTGTTTGGTAGCATAGTCGTTTTACTATTTATATAATACATTAAATATATCCTAGGGTTAGTAATTTTAAAATTGTGCTTAGACTCGAAAAATCTTCGATTTTTCTCGTATTTTTTGTGTGTCGCTCAATCTACGCATCGACTTTGCCCGTGACAATTACTAACCCTTCT
>JBEAYS010000015.1:0-36302 GCA_041170505.1 Cyanobacteriota bacterium | reverse complement strand
CTAATATACTGCCCGGTGTTTCACCGCAAGGTGGCATATAAGTAAGCTTAAGGATATTTTGTTTAGGGTTTGCTTGGAGTTTAGGCTTAGTTGCATTTGCAATGCGACTCATAGCTGGTAAGAAACTCAAACTAGTCAATTTTAAGAATTTTCTTCTATCCATCATTTATTATCTTAGCACCTCTCTTATCTAAAATATCTATCAGCTGAATATTTATCTTTTCAGTAATTCCCTAGATTGTGATATACTTACCAATTAATGGCAGTAATTCCTATAAGTATTCATAAAAAAGCATTTCTTGGTAAGGATTTTGTAGATTTTCAAGACGCAAAAATTAGCGTTATGTCTCATGGTTTTATGTATGGCACGGCGGTTTTTGAGGCCATAAGAGCCTACTGGAATCCCGAAAAACAAAAACTCTACGCGCTTCACGTTCGCGAGCACCTAGAAAGACTGCTAAAAAGCTGTAAAATTCTTAGGCTAAAGCCTTATTACAATGTCGATCAAATGACAGAAAAAGTGGTGCAGTTACTAAAACTGAATCAGCCTAAATGTGATGCCTATATAAGACCGAGCTGGTTTAAATCCTGCTTGCGCATTGGTCCTTGCGTGATTGGATCTGCTGATGAAGAAGATTGTTTTACTATTACTTCTATTGATTTAGGTGATTACCTCAATACTTCAAAAGGAATCAGCGTGCAGGTTTCAAGCTGGCGCAGACTTTCTGATAATGCTATTCCAGCACGCGGAAAAATCAATGGTAGCTACGTCAATACCGCTCTTAGTAAGGCTAATGCGGTTTTGGCTGGATATGATGACTCGATATTTTTGACAGAAGAAGGGCATGTAGCTGAGGGTTCGGCAATGAATCTTTTTATTATTAGAGATGGTAAATTAATCACTTCTGGTATCACCGAAAATATTTTAGAGGGCATCACTCGTAAATTTATTATTGAGATCGCTCGCGCTGAATTAGGCTTAGAGACTGAGGTTCGAGCTATTGATAGAAGTGAGCTTTATATCGCTGATGAAGCGTTTTTCTGCGGTACGGGCGCGCAGATAGTGCCAATTGGTTCTATTGATAATTACGAGCTGAGTAATACTAGACCAGGAAATATCACCATTAAACTTCAAAAAATTTATAATGATATCTGCCGGGCTAAGATAGATAAATATAATCATGTCCTCACTGAAATCAATTACTAGGCTGAAGGCTCTTTTAAAAATCCTAAAAACTTTTTTGCGTAAGGATCAAGTTTTGGAGGATCTAAGTGATCTTGTTCTTTATGAAACAGATGCTACATCATTATTTAAAAGCAGACCAGGATTGGTTTTGATCCCTGAAAGCACTCAAGAGGTCTCCAAGATTATTACTGCCATAAATGAAGTAAACCATCAAGATTTTCTCGATCAATCTAAGATAAATTTTACTGCGCGCGGCGCTGGTACTGGATTATCAGGCGGAGCCATTGGCGGAATTCACACGGTGATAATTTCTCTTGCTAAGATGAATCGCTTGCTAGAGTTTAATCCTATCAATCGAACCGCGCTTATAGAGCCAGGTTTAATAAATTCTGAGCTTACTAAATTGGTCCAAGCGCAATCCTGTCATGGTTTACATTTTGCTCCAGACCCCTCTTCCCAAGATGCTTGCACCATCGGCGGTAATATCGCTGAGAATGCTGGCGGAATACATTGTTTTAAGCATGGGGTTACCGCCGATCAAGTGCTTGGTCTGGAGCTGGTCTTACCAAACGGACAAATCCAAGAGATTGGCGCGATAAAAGATGGTGTTAAGCATTGTTTGATTGATTTTAGTCGTTTGTTTACTGGTACTGAAGGTACTTTTGGTATAGCGACTAAGGCCCTGGTGCGTTTAAGTCCTGTCCCTGAGTCGTTTCTGACCATGCAGGTTTGTTTTTCTAGTATCGATGATTCAGCAAGAGCTGTCAGCGAGATTATTTCTCGCGGGTTCAAGCCAACAGCGATCGAGATGATAGATGAAGGTGCTATAAAAGCTGTTACTCAGGCTTATGAACTGGGTTTGGTCCCTGATACTAAAGCTGTTTTATTAATAGAGCTAGACGGTGATAATGATGAAATTTTACTTGAAGCTGAGCAGATAAAAACTCTTATTAACAATCCTAGTCTAGGTTTTAATCCCATTCAATATGAAGAGACTCAAGATCCTGAGCGTAGAAAATTTTTGTGGAAGGTGCGCAAGGGCACGGTTTCGGCTTTTGGTAAGCTAGCTCCTTTTTGGTATCTTTATGACGTAGTTGTGCCTCGCTCCAAAATTCCCGAGGCAGTTAGATTTATAAGTGAAGTCTCTGAGAAATATCACTTGCGCTTGGCTAGCGTGATGCACGCCGCTGATGGTAATCTTCATCCAAATTTTTTATATGATCCAGAAAAAGATCCTACTGTTGTAACCCGCATCCACAAAGCAAGTAAGGAGATCTTAAAATTTTGTATCGAGATAGGCGGCGCTCTGTCTGGCGAGCATGGTATCGGTGTCGAGAAGCAAGATCATATGCCTTATTTGTTTTCGCCTGCTGATATGGAAACCATGCTAAAAGTTCGAAAGATTTTTGATCCAGAGATGATAAGTAACCCTAATAAAATTTTTCCACTAAGAATTTGTAAAGAATAATGCGTAATACTAATAAGAATAATTCTCAAGAAGGTTTGAAAACTTTTCTTTTTGTTACTATGTTTTTATCGGCGAAATCCCTCAAGATTTCTTGATAAAAAGCCGATATTCCAAATGGTTTAAAAAGGAGACCTAAATGCCATATACTATTGTTTCTGATATTTGCGAAGGAGCAGCGGATTGTATCCCGGTTTGTCCAGTTGATTGTATTCACTGGCCAGAGCCAAGAAAATCTAATGCTAAAGGTTTTGAGTATCCATATATCGATCAAGATACTTGTATCGATTGCGGAGCTTGCCTAGCAGCTTGTCCTGTAGAGGGCGCTATTCTAGATGAAGCTAGACCTGAATTACAAGCAGTCTAAAAGAATTTTAGAAATCACGATTCATAAAAAGCCTAGCAATAAAAATGCTAGGCTTTTTTTATGGCAAAAAAAGTTTTAATTACAGGCGGGTCTAGAGGCATTGGGCAAGCGACCGCTGAATTACTCATCCAGAGCGGATATCAAGTCTTAGCTCCAGGCTCACGTGAGCTGGATGTAAGTAATCAAGAATCTGTTGATAAATTTTTTGCAGAAAATTTTACTGAAGATTCCTCTTTATACGCGCTTATTTGTAATGCTGGTGTTTATCACTCAGCTCCGCTTATGGAGCACAGTCTAGAAGAGTGGCAAAAAGTTATTGATGTAAATTTAACTGGTGCTTTTAGATTATGTAAAAAATCTCTTCCTTACTTGCAAGCTCAGCAAGGCGCTCATATAGTAATGGTTTCATCGGTTAGTGCCGAAGGAGAAATCTATACTCCAGCTTATAGCGCCTCAAAAGCAGGTATGATCGGGCTTATGAAGTCATTGACTTGGGAGCTTGGTAAGTTTGGGATTAATGTAAATGCTGTAGCTCCGGGCTGGGTGCGGACGGATATGGCTCAAACTATTCTAAATACTCCTGAGCAAGAAAAAAATAATCTAGGCGCTAATGTTCAAAACCGCTGGATAGAACCTAGTGAAATAGCGTATTTGATTCAGTACTTGATTTCTCCATCAGCTCGGGCTATTACTGGCGAAACTATTACTATTAGTGCAGGCTTATAAATAGTCCATTACTGTGATTTTCTTGACAGGTTATAATTACATGTAGATGGACTTCGAATCAAAAATTCTTAAAAATGACAGTTTTCCCTTGCTTTTGGGGCCTTGTGTGATTGAATCTGAGGCTCTTCTCTATGAAATTGCTCGCAAGCTAGAACAGATTTTCCAAAAACTTAATCAAGAAGATCTTATGGATGGGGTGGTCCCGGTTTTTAAGGCTAGTTACGATAAAGCTAATCGAACTTCTATTCATAGTTTTCGAGGGCCAGGTCTAGAAGCGGGTCTTAACGCTCTTGCAAAAATAAAAGCGGATTTTGGATTCCCAGTGGTTTCTGATGTGCATGAGATTAATCAAGTAAAAGAATCAGCAGAAGTGCTGGATATAATTCAAATACCCGCATTTTTGTGTCGCCAAACTGATTTGGTGGCAAATGCCGCTAGCACAGGCAAAGTCCTCAATATCAAAAAAGGACAATTTTTATCTCCGCCAGAAATAAAAAATATAGTTGATAAGTGCAAAGAACTCAATAATCATAAGGTCTTTATTTGCGAAAGAGGAAATAGTTTTGGGTATAATAATCTGGTTGTAGATATGAGAATGTTCGAGCAAGCTCGTCAAATGGGCATTAGAACTGTGTTTGATGCTACTCACTCGTGCCAAATGCCAGGTGCAGGTGGAGATCGCTCGCTAGGTAATTCACATTTCGCTCCTATTTTAGCGCGTGCGGCTGTATCAGCTGGTGCAACTGGTTTGTTTGCAGAAACTCATCCTAATCCAAGTGAAGCTCTTTCTGATGGTCCTAACATGATTCCATTATCAAATCTAGAAGAAGCGTTGAGAGATGTACTTTTGATTAGAAAGCTTTTTTTAACCAATAAAAAAGAAACTCTGGTATGAAAATTTTAATCACAGGCTCTAGCGGTTTTGTCGGTAGCGAGCTTTATAGTTTTTTTTCTCATTATGGCCACGATATAGTCAGGCTAATTAGACCAGGCTCTAGAACTCTCTCTGGGAGCTGTATCCAAGCGAACCTTGAATCTAACCAGATTAATCTTCCAGATCTAGAGGGTTTTGATGTAATTATTCACTTGGCTGGCGAGAATATTACCAATAAAAAATGGACCGAAAAACAAAAGAAAAAAATTTTTGATAGTCGAGTATTAAGTACCAAGAATCTTGCAGTAGCTATCGCAGGTCTCCAAAATCCCCCAAAGCTTTTTATAAGTGCATCAGCTGTAGGTTATTACGGAGACAGACCTGATGAATATATTCATGAATCAAGTGTCACAATAAAAGGTGATTTTCTTGCTGATACCTGTAATGAGTGGGAGCTTGCTACCCAAGCGGTTTCTAGCAGAGGTATTCGCACTATTAATGCACGTTTTGGATTAGTTCTTGGTGCAGGTGGTGGAATAGTTTCTAAGCTTAAGCCGCTTTTTAATTTTGGTTTGGGAGGAGTGATTGGCTCTGGGAAGCAATTGATGAGCTGGATTGCTATAGATGATCTAGTTTATGCGATAAATTATATTATTCATAATGAAAGTATCTCTGGTCCTGTTAATTTTACGGCTCCTAAATCTGTTACTAATCAAGAATTTACGACCTATTTTGCTAGGCTTCTTTCAAGACCAATGTTTATGCATATTCCAAGCTTTGTTCTAAAAATTTTTATGGGCGAGATGGCAGATTCTTTACTGCTAGCCAGTTGTCGAGTTAAACCTAATAAGCTTGTAGAAAACGGTTATGAATTTGCTTATCCAGAGATACAAGATGCTCTAAAACTAGCATTAAATAAAGCTTATAGACCTAAATAATTGTCGTATTCATCTCTAAGGAGCATTATCCACTGTGGCAGAACAAACCCAAAAATTGTAGATCTAGATTGAGTTTTTAAAATAGGTCTATTGATTATAATATCTTCAATTAGCCATATAGAGCGCATCTTATAGATGTTTTCGCGAGCTAGCTTTATGTATTTGGTTGCTTGTTTGATTTTATTAGCTTTTATACTGAGAACCGCAAGAGCTTTATACGCACTTGCAAGTTCATAGTGATCAAGAGTATTTGGGAATAACTTAGTTGTGTTTTGATTAATTACCTGCCACGCTAGAGTTTCCACCTGGCGACAAGCATCTTGGGAATTGAGCTCAAGTAAATAATCCATCTGGGTAGGAAAATAAATGATATTAGTTACTTGGTTGATTTCATCTATGATCTGAAATTCTTGTCTATCTGAACTGCTTTTGTAATTTTCTATATTTTTAATTAGCTTAATATGTGTATCAGCTTGGGGATTGGGTTTTGCGCGATCAAACTCTTGAGTGAAATAATAAATTTGATTAGAGATACTTTCTAACTTTTTTGATTTTGGGTATTTTTTCTGGGCAAAATTTAAAAACACCTTTAGCTCATCAATTTTACCGTCTACCAAAAGAGCGATTGCATAATATTGAGAATTTTCTTCACTTAGATCCCATTTCTTACGCTTGATGTAATCTTTATCAAATAAATTTATGACCTCTTCTACATTTGACTGAAGTAAATGATCTCGGATTTTTTCTGAATCTGGCTCTGCCAGTGCTGGACACGTGCCAAAAAAAAACATTACTAAAATTAGTAATAAAAATTTTTTAGATCTTGAAGAGTCTTTCAGCATTTTTTGTGCTTATTTCAGCAATTTGTTCATATCTAAGAGCATAACATTGAGCCAGAGCTTCTGCTACAAACCTAACGTAGCTAGGTTCGTTTCTTTTGCCTCTAAATTGTTGCGGAGCCAAAAAAGGACTATCAGTCTCCACTAAAACCCGGTCTAAATCAAGCTTTCCTGCGATCTCTCTAAAATGTGAATTTTTATTATAAGTCAAAACTCCAGACCAAGAAATATAAAAACCTATTTCTATAGCCTTTTGCGCAAATTCTAAATCACCCGTATAACAATGCAAAACTCCGCTATCGGCATTTTTATTACAAGGATAATACTCTTGAAGAATATCAAGAGTATCTTGCCAAGCATCTCTGGTGTGCACTATAAGAGGTAGATTGTATTTTTTAGCTATTAAAATTTGCTGAATAAAAATTTCTTTCTGTATTTTTTGATCATCAATAGAGCTAACATGATAGTAGTCTAAACCAGCCTCCCCAATTGCTTTTATATATTTTTTTTTCTCTGGATTATTTAAGGCCATTTCGATAAACTCAGTTGCACTTTGTTTCCACGAACTAAACTCAGTAGGATGCACTCCAATTGCTGAAAAAATTTTTATACAATTATCACCTTGATATTTTTTAGCAAGATCAATTAATATCTCGAGCTCTTCAAGATTGCAACAAGGATGTATGAGCTTTTTTATACCTTCGTTAAAAGCTCTAAGCAGTACTTCCTCTCTATCAGAGTCATAGACTGAAAAACAAACATGAGCATGAGTATCTATTAACGGCATTTTAACTTCCAAAACGCCCATGCCGCACCCAGCGCAAGATATGTTTACAATCAATTCCAGTTTTATTGGATAGTTCTTCTGGAAGCATTTTTTCACCAAATTTCATACTGTTTTTTGCTAAAGTATACAATTCATCATCTTTAGCCATACATTCATTACAAACTCCATTTCTTAAAGACGAAGAAGTTATACAACCACAAATATCACATTGTTTGAGTTTGTTTGACATTACCTTAATATTATTCCACTTTTATTAAATATATAAAACATACCCAGGGTTAGTAAATATAAAATTGATCTTGGACTTGCAAATTCAATGGTTTTACTAGTATCTTTTATTATTAAGGATCCTGAACAAAAACCAAATTAAGATTTTTATCTTAACTAATAGGAGCGATTTCGATAAATTACCTGATTCTTTTTGTATTTCTTTAATCTTTCGCTTATCTTTGATTTCTTTTCTAATATTTTTAATTGAATCAAACTTGTATCAGAAAAAATTTGTTCAAATTTTTTTGATATTGCTTCGGATAAGACTGTATTTTTTTGTTTCAATTGAGTAATTTGACTAATTACAATCAATCTATTTTTTAGTTCTTCAATAATTTTTGAGTAATCTTCTCTATCTAAATGACCCACAATTTTTCGATCAATATTTTCAATCTCAATTAAACCAGCTTCTATATTGTCAAATTTTTTCATATTATCCTAATTGAGCCATTAGACCATTGAGAGCACTTTGCTGTTGCTGATATTGAGAGGTTATAAGATCTAATTGAGAGAACTGCCTCCTCATTCTCTGTTCCAAGTTGTCAATGCTATCTTGAGTTTTTTCAATTCGGGAATCAACAGATTTTATTTGAGAACTTAATGTTTCTTGAATTTGATTAATTAAACCATTTGCAGGAACACTTGGATCTATATAACTATCCATGAGTTCCTGCAACTGGACAAGAATCCCCTTGTTCCCGTTTGAGAGAGAAGAAAAAATACTTTTTGGATCACTAGAATTACCCCAAAGAATTTTATTAAGTTCATCTGGTGCAGAGGCAAAAGCCTTATTAAAAAGAGTTGAATCGAGACTATAACCAGTAAACTTTCCATCAGCATCTAAATTGCTTTTCAAGCCAATATCAATAAGTGAAGTATAAGTATCAACTCCATTAGTGCCAGCAACTGAACTAACAATATTTCTCATTCGTGAAGAAAAATTTCTGGAAAAAGTTGTATCAATATTTTTTAGAAAAGTATTTAACTTATTTATATTTCTAATAATCTCATCTATCGATGTTCTATAGCCAGATGAATCCTCTGAAATATTGACTGTAATTGGGTTTGAGTTAGTCTTAGTCAAATTAATTGTCACCCCATTAATAATATCGGATATTGAATTATTATTACTAACAAGAGTAGCTCCTCCATTTAAGGTAGAAATTCTAAACTCTGCATTATTGCCAAGTGTTTCACTGCCAACATTATTTAAATTTAGAGGATTGATATTTCCATTAGAACTTACTGTAATTGATAAAGCTCCTGTCGATTTATTTGTCATTATCAGCTCACCATTAATTGCATCGTATGAAGCACTTACTTTTGCACCAGAGGAGTTATTAATTTTTGTAACAAGTGATTGAATTGTATCTGTAGCAGGTGCATAATTTATATCCGCTCCATTGATAGTAATCTTAGTGCCCGTTATACCGATAGAAGTCAATACAGCATTGGCTTTTACAGCTTCAAGATTTTGGATACCTGTAACATTGCCTGCTGTTATTTGAGCATTATTTAAGCCTAGAGCAGAAATCATGTTACTAGTGTCTCCAGCAGAGCCCAGAGAAGTGATTCCTGTAAGATCAAATTTTCCAGATGTGGTATTAAAAGTCCCAGTAACACCAGTAAAACTATTTAAAAAAGTTTCTATTTCAGCGATATCATCTGCCGTGGAGGCGAAGGTCTTGGTTTCGCCGTTAATAGTAACAGTTCCATCAGATAAGGTAACTCCTCCTTTAAAATTAGCAGAAGCAGTCGGTGAAACGTTTGTAAGATCATTTTTGATAACTTGACTAGACTTACGAATAGTATTTGTAGCTAGTTTATCTACATAAACTTGGAAGCTTTGTGCAACAGCTGAATCTGTGGCAGTAACGCTAATAAACTCTTTTGTACTATCATTAGTGCTTACTTTTTTTGGAGCAAGAGCTTTTGAACCATCTTTTATAGAGTTATATGACAAAGCTGTTTTGATGTCTCTAACATTGGTTGCAACAGTATCTAGAGAAGATCTTTCTCTTTGAAGAGAAGTTTTTTTAGTTTGTAGAGGATTAATTTTGGTTTGCGTCTCAAGATCAATGAGTTGATTCACCAGACTAGCTGAATCAAAATTACTATTTAATCCTAAAAAATTTACCTTAGATGACAAAACGACTCCTTAGCCAAGAATCCTTTATATAATCTACCCAAATCCAAAATTAAAAAAATAAGTCAGAGTACTGATATAGATTATAAAGCTAGTTAGTTTTATATAGTTCAAACGTACTAGACTTCTGGGTTTACAGCTTAGCTCCTCGACTTTCTTAACCAAAAAAAGTAAATCAAACCTCTTTTATTTCTTAACAGAAACGAGCAAAATTTTTTTAGGAGATAATTATGATTAATTTAAAAATAAAAATAATGGTTTTTGTGGTTTGTGCTCTAGTATTGAGTTTTAGAGATGTTATGGCAAGCCAGGTAGCTAATCAAGAAATTCAATATGTAAAAATATCTAAGCAAGAATATGAGCTTCTCAAAAAACAAAGTTTTTTAAATGGTTCAATATTACAGCGACTTAGAGACCTTGAGACTTTATATAAGCAAGTAAAAGAAATTATTGACTCATTTAGCTCCACAATAAAATTAATAAAAGATATTTTAAATATTGGTGATGATGATATTGCTCAAGATGTTGAAGATCCAGTCTTTGAACACTTTTCAGGTGTAATTCTCTATCCGGGTTTTGTAAAGTATAAAGCTAATACCTACGATAAAAAATCAAGCTTTCAGTCCCTCGGGATTGAAACCCTTGAAATGGATGTTTATTATAATAAAAAATTATTTACCATTGATCATATCGAAGGGGATCAAGTTTTTGGAGAAGAATTCAAACGAATTAGTTTACCATCTAACACCAGCTCTTCAAAAGATAGAATAGAATTGCCCTTAAGCGATGTCTTATCGAGTGAAGCAACCTTCAAAATATATTTTGCTCCGTTGAATCCCACCACAATTAGGGTCGGAGACAAAACATTAGTAGATTTAAAATATTACAAACGACCAATTTATGATTTAGGTGGAGTAGCAATGCCAGCAATTGTATATAGTAGAGAAACAAATTCAACCAATTATATCCAAATAAAAACCAAGTAAATTTGCGGCTAATTATCATTAGATTTAATACCAGCGATTATTGGTGAGCAAATGTTACAATTATTTTAGGCGTGAATATCAGTGCCTAAGGGCTTTTTGTGAAAAAAATCAAACACTTAGCAGTAATTATGGATGGTAATAGAAGATGGGCAAAATCTCGTAATCTTCCTACTATCGAAGGTCATCGAGCTGGCGTTCAATCCCTAAAAAATCTTGTCAAACTCTGTCATAGATTAGATATTGAATATTTAACTGTTTATGCTTTTTCTACTGAAAACTGGAAGCGAGAAAAAACAGAATTAGATTTTTTATTTAGACTACTTGCCCAAGCCGCTATTGGTGAGCTTTCTAGCCTAAAATCTCAAAACGTGCGCGTGAAATTTCTTGGTGATATTTCTGCATTTCAAAACGTGAATATCTATCAAGATCTTAAGAATCTTGAAGATCAAACCGCTTTTAATACGGGCACTAAACTTCAAATCGCTCTTAATTATGGTTCTATCGCTGAGATTCTAAATGCCGCTAATAATATTAAAAACAGTTTGAAACCTAATCAAGTAGAGACTTTGGATAATGAATGCTTCTCTAATTATCTCTACACTGACGGTATCCCTAATCCCGATATCATGATTAGGACTGGCGGAGATAAGAGGCTCAGTAATTACTTGCTTTGGCAGTTAGCCTCTGCGCGTCTAGTGTTTGTTGATACTTTGTGGCCGGATTTTTCGGAGAAGGATCTTGCTGGTGTGATAGACTTGAATACGGTTGTTTAGATGGTTCAGCTTAGACCCCAGCAATTAAACAGATTCCGCCGAGATGCTTGGCTGGAAATTAACCTTGATAACTTAGAATATAATCTAAAAGCCATTTATAGCGAATTTAATAAACCTCTTATACCTGTCCTAAAAGCTGATGCTTACGGGCACGGAGCTAGTGTCATTGTAAAAGTCTTAGATACTTATGATTGTGTTCTTGCTTATGCTGTTGCTAGTATTGATGAGGCTTTGATCCTGCGAGAATCAACCGCTAAAAGGATTATAGTGCTTGGTATTAGTCCTGATTGGTCTTTAGGTTCGGCTCTGGAAAATAATATCGAACTGACGGTAGGAGATCTTCAGTCTGCCATAAAAATAAATCAAAAAGCCCAAGAGCTTAATATGCAAGTGGGTTTGCATATTAAGATTGATACAGGCATGAACAGAATTGGCTTTAAGAAATATGCAGATTTTCGTGATCAGCTCTCTGAGATTGAGTCACTGAGCCATGTTAAGATCAGGTCTCTTTATTCTCATTTTGCTGATCCGTCTGATTTAGAATATTCTAATTATCAAAAACAAGAGTTTGAATCTATGACCGAGGGCTTAGATTATCCTCTACACCCCGCTTCCAGCCCTGCTTTTAGAAGTGTACCTAATCTAAAAGCTGATTATATCCGAGTGGGAATTGAGCTCTATGGACTAGAAAATCCTAAGCTAAAGCCGATGATGTCCCTTTATGCTCGCATTAGTTTTATAAAAGATATAAAACAAGGTGAAAGTGTGAGTTATAAGCGTACCTGGCTTGCCAAGCACGATACACGCATAGCGACTCTACCTTTAGGATACGCAGATGGCGTGCCCCGAGCCCTATCAAATAAAATTTATGCTTACTGCAAAAACAAAAAAATCAAACAAGTCGGTTTGATTACTATGGATCAGATGATGTTTGATCTAGAAGATAATTCAGACCTTATTAAGCCAGGTGATATTGTGGAGCTAATAGGTCCGCATATCCCGCTTGCTGACTGGGTTTCTAAGCTTGATACTATTTCTTATGAATTAGCTTGCTCTCTTAATCTTCGTTTACCTAAATCTTATACTCGATGAAAGTACTGCATACTCAAGCCCAACTTCAATCAGCAAGAGAGTCTTACGAACCTTACTCAAGGGTAGCTCTCGTGCCCACTATGGGAGCCCTCCACGACGGGCATTTATCCTTAGTAAAAATAGCGAAGTCTATTTCTGATATAACTTGGGTAAGTATTTTTGTAAATCCCTTACAATTCGCTCCTGGAGAGGATTTTACTAAGTATCCTCGCACTCTAGATAGCGATCTTGAAAAACTCCAAGTACTAAATCCTGATTTTGTTTGGGCTCCCAGTGTAGAAGAGATGTATCCTTTTCCACCAGTTTTATTGCAAGCTAATAAAGAGCTCGCTGATTGTCTTTGCGGGCTAGCGCGCCCCGGACATTTTGATGGAGTTGTGACGGTAGTAAATGCACTATTTCAGCAGATTAAACCCAATCTTGCAATTTTTGGAGAAAAAGATTTTCAACAATTACTCATAATAAAATCTATGGTCCAGGAGCGAAATCTTCCTGTTGAAATCATCTCTGCTCCGATCATCAGAGAAGAATCTGGATTAGCCATGAGCTCTAGAAACCAGTATTTAAGCGACTCAGAAAAAATTCTTACTGCAAATATCTATAAAGAACTAACAGCTATAAAAACTTCTAACACTTCAGTAGACTCCGCATGCAAGAGGCTCACCGAGCTTGGTTTTAATATTGATTACCTTGAAAAGCGCTGGGACAGGGTTTTTTTCGCTGGAAAGATAGGTACTACTCGCCTTATCGATAACCTCTAACTTGCTCTTGGTTTTTCCAAAACAAGTTACACTTGTCTTAAGGATCCACTGAAAAATGCATCTTCGACGATTTTTCAACCCTGAGCCAAGAAGGGATCTTGGCTCAGGGAGTGGATCCTTAATATTTTTGTTAGGCGGATTCGCTGAAAAACTTCGTTTTTCAGCGAATCGTTAACGATCGCGCCATAACTGTGTTACTACTCATCGCTCACCATCCACATTTTGGCCAAGTGAACTGCGGTGTCTCGGAATTATCTCGGTTTTGTGGAAACGGTAAGTGCGGCCCAAAAAAGCCCAAAAAATTAAGCTTCTACTAGAACTTCGTATCTGACGGTTATGACTCCGCCATCGTGACTGCCAAGAAGCTTTGCAGCTCCCTCAGAGAGGTCTATCTCGCGGCCTCGTACATAAGGTCCTCTATCATTTACTCTAACCACAATTTGCTCTTGATTATTAAGATTAGTAACTAATAAAAAAGTGCCCAGTGGCAAAGTCTTATGTGCCGCTGTAATTAAATGTCTATTAAAAAGCTCTTGTGTCGCTGTTTGACGACCGTGAAAGTATTTTCCGTACCATGAAGCCCTTGAGTATCTTACATTATGACTCCGCTTAAGACCCATTCTAAGCATAGTTTTTTCAGCTTCATTAAGAGTAGACTCAGCAAGGGCAAGATCACGGGCGTAAATTTTAGCTGTAACTAATCCGCTACTAACTTGATTTATATTAAAACAAGAGAGAGTTAAAACAAAAATTAAAACCCAAGGATTGATAACTTTAGTATAGAAGTTTTCCATATTTATCCTTAATTTAATCCTTAAATTATTTTAGCTCTCAACAAGTACATTATTCCCAAATTTAATAAAATTAAAACCGTTTAAGAAAACCAAAAGTTAAAGCAGTTTTTAAATTAAAATTTATTAATATTAGGGGTATTCACCCATGAATGTGTATTAATAAAAGGATATAATCTTCCTGCTGGTTGTAATACAGATTCATTAAGTTTTCAAACTTTGGTAGTCTAATAATCAGTGGCCCAGTCCCCGAGGTAAAAACAAAGGAGTTTTTACTATAGCAGTAGCAGTACAAACTAAAAATAAATCAAAGACGCCTCAACTCTTACAAGAGGCTATTAAGTCTTCGCCGGCAATAGCTTCAGGCTCGCCATTTTTAAATTTAGATTCAGCCAAAAAAAATAAACATCATGAAGCACAAGTTTGGACGCGATCTAGAATCATTGAAAAAGCTAAGCAATTACTCAAGCTCGATAAATCCCAAATCAAAATCCCTGATCAGATTTACGCTAATGCCTGGGGAGCCGCTCGCGAACTAATAAAAGAAAATTATTTAGCAAGAAGAATTTATTACCTAAATCAGTTATCAATAGGAAGGTTACCTTATTTATCGACTGATGCTGATGGTACTTTTACATTCAAAACTTCCCAAAAAGTAGAGAACTCGCGTTCTATCGGTTCGCTTCAGGATAAATATTATTTACGCTTGCTACTTGCCGCCTTCAAAAAAATCGGTGGATATTTTGAAGTGAACACCGCTCGTACTGGAGCATTCCCAGGTCCGAGCTTGGTCGGTACTGAAGGTCCTAAATTTAGAGATGGTAAAGGTAACTGGGTTAATCCTCGCTCTCCTAACGAAATTTCTGGATTGCTTCATGAGTTTGGTATTCATGATATTGATACACCAGAATCCAAAAGCTTATACGAAACTCTTGTCATCAATGGTCTCTCTGCCGCTGTTAGACATGATCCTAGAGTAGGCACTCTTCAGATTTCTCCTCAAGCAATTAAGTATGGAAGATTAATTGATAAACTTAATCAAATCAAGCTACCTGACGCGCCAGATGGCTTCTTGTCTAAGATAGAAGAGATCGTCGCTAACAAGCAAGAATCCAAACCTCTAAAAGTACTTGAGTATAAATCAGTCCCTAAGGTCTTTATAGATCATCCTGAATTTAGAACAGAAGATTTTTTTAGATATATTAGCTTGGTAGAAAAACACCGCGATGAAAAGTTTACGGATGCTGAATTCTTTAAAAAATTAAACGCTTCAGGGATAAAGCTCCCAAGCACTTATTACGATCCTAAAAATCCTCCAGCAACTGAAGCAGAGCTAACTAATAAATTGCGCATTGGTGCTTTGATGTGCTTGACTCCGCATGCTTTTGACTCTGATAATATAGTACGCGATGATAGGAAACTAGAGTTTTATAAAACATTAGCAAGGTTTACTAGAAGTCCAGAAGCGCAAGAGTGGGCTGAAAAAGAATTAGGAATTCCCAAAGGCACGGATTTATTTACTATAAATGAATATGATGTTTCACATGTCGATTTTGAAAATTTTGATAAAAAATATAAAGATCTTACTGATTTAATAAATGAGTTAAAAAATAAAAAGATTAAGCCTCCAAAAAAAGAACATGTAATTATTAACGTAGTCGAAAACCTACAGCCTTATTGTGAAATTGCTCCAAATACTTCTAAAGCTGATGTTTTTGATATTCAGCGTCTAAATAAAGAAAATAAATATTTCGTGATTGGAGCTGGTGATAGTCCTGGTAGTGACGCGGCTTTAGTCGCTCAGGCATTGCTTTTGGGCGGTGCTGGTTTTATTGTAAGAGGCTTGATGTCTGAGACATCGGTTCTTGAAAAAATGATAGAACTGCTAGCTAGTAAGCAAAACCAACATCACGAGTTTGCGCTTACTAAAATCGCCGATAGTCATGATGGTAAGACTCAATACCAGATGAATTCTAACGGTGATATAAAAACCGTGAAGGGTTGGGTAGATTTCTTTAAACAAGATTATTCAAGTAAAATCCTTAAATGTAGTAATATTCACGAAAATAACGCTTTTAACGCGGCGATATTCTCAGAGTTTTTTGCTGGTGATAACAACTTTAGTATGGAACTAAATCCAAATCAAGATTGGGTTAAGACTGTGCTTGAAAATACTTGCAAACAATCCTTGGTAACTCCTATTAGTGAAGCCGGTGAAAAAGCACTCCAGGGGCAGGTTTATGAAAAATCTCTGCTTGATAAATTCCCTTTCATCAAATCTATCCCAGTTATTGGAAAGGCTCTAGATCCCTTACATGCTGGGCATACTTTTAATGTACTTCTTAGTTATATTTCAAAAGCCTTAATAGGAGCGGCTCCTGTGGGGATTATCGCTGATGCTCTTGGCTTTGGTTCTCTTGGTAATTTGGCTAAACTCACTCAGCGAGTGGCTTATGGTGTGAATAATATAGCGTCTGGTGTATCTAGAGGCTTGTATCTTTCGTCTCATAAGTTTTACTGGCAGTTTATCGGTGAGATGTTCGGGCTTACTTCTACTTTTTTTGAACAGACTAATTCCGTCGGTAGAATTCTAAGAGCCTTATCTAATGTGGTTTTGATAGGTCGCGGTAATGAGCTTGCCATGAGAGACAATTATAATTTAGATGATTTTCAAGACAAAGAAGCTGTAAAAGCTGAATTCAGTAAAAATCCTAATGCAGTCCCTTATTACGAAAAAAAAGGTGTAGCCGCCAAATTAACCAAAGAAACCATGGATGAAATTGAACGCTGGTCTAATGAAATGTTTGGTGGCATGCTTGGCAAAATCCCTGGTGGTAAGCATTTGGTCGCTACTTTAGCTCAGTTTAAGCAAGGCGTTAAGCTTGCTTGGGATTTTGTGCGTATCCCAGAAATTAGAGAGCATGCACTTAGAAATTTAATAGGTCTGAAGCCTGTAGGCAGAATTAAGATGTCAAAAAATAGTGGCAAGCCTTACGCTGAAGTCTTTGAAGCTAACACTTATGCTTTTGCTGGTATGGCTACTTTAGGAACCGCTCTAACAGCAACTTTGGCAAGCTTTATCCCGGGTGCAGGCATAATTCAAAAAGCCCTCACTAATTTAGCGAATATAATTCCAGCACTTGGTATCGTAACAGCTGGTAAGCTAGTTCACCAAGATCAAGCTGGTGACCCGCGTGTGTTTACTGATGTCGCTAAAAAGCAACAAAACTATAGTCCAGAAAAATCTGGTTTATTCCAGACTATCGCTGGCTGGATGATAGCCCTTACTGGTACTTGCCAACATACAACTATAGGAGCTGAATTATATAACCTAGCTAATGGACTTTATTTACATGGAATTAGAGAGCAGTTAAAAGTAGGCGTCGATGATTCCGCTGTTAATAAGCTTAGTAGGCACGGCGAGTATTATAAGCTCAGAGAACAAAACAAAAAAACTCCTGACAGAAACCAAGCTACAGCGATGGCAAAAGCCAAATAAAAACTATTTTTTACTAGGTGCAAAAAATCCTACTGCAAAAATATAAGCATAACAAGCAAATGCAAGCATTAAGCCAGCATCCCAGTTAGGCACAGCGTTTGAGCCTTGGCTGATTTCTGCTATGTAAGCCATCGCAGGTCCAATTACAGCACCGCCGATAATAGCCGTGCAGAGTATTCCCGAAATCGCACTTGAATATTCAGGCGTAAAGCTATTAGTAGCAGTGCTATAAATCGTAGGAAACATTATCGATATAAAAAATCCAATGGCTGGAAAAGCCATCAGAGCTTGATTTAAATCACCGTTCATAACTAGATATAGACTAAGACCAGCAAGAGAAATATAGACCATAATTGCTGTTTTGCCCGGAATGCGATCCAGTACAAAAGACCCCACCAAACGCCCTAATAATAAGCCTCCCCAGTAATTACTGATAGCTGTATTTTTCGCGGCTTCAGCCCCATCACCTAAAACAGAATTGATAACAAGCTTGTCTTGGAGATAAAAACCAATAGTATTAGCCACCCCGACTTCTACTCCGACATATAAAAATATTCCAACAGCATACAAATAAATCAAAGGATTTTTTAAAAGCAAATCAAGAGTAAGATTTTTTTTAGGTCCTAGAGCTTGGTGGTAACGAGCTTCTTCGATGGCTGAGGCACTAATATTGCCGGCATCTAGTGCGCGAGCTTCTTCGTCTATATCGCCAGCGATTTTAATAGGGTACTTAGGAATAGCAATAGCCAAAGTCATGATGATAGCGATCACAGTAAAAACCCAATAGGTCACAGTCCAATCAAACCCCTGATTTTTTATAAGGGTAACTAGTTGGGGAGCTAGATAGCTACCAACTCCGTTAATCACCATAAACGCTGTTAAATTGCGAGAGTATTTTTGTGGGTCTGAAATCTCGGATACAAGCGGGTTTAGAGCCACTTGCACTCCGGTAATTCCAATTCCGCATAAGAACATAGCCGCCATATTTGGCACGAAGCCAGGAATTCCAGCGAAGAGTAAAACTCCCAGAGTCGTAATCACTGAGCTGGTTACAAGGGTAGTCTTCTTAGAGTTTTTTTCCATAAACATACCCCAAGGAATAGAAGTAAGTCCGTAAGCGATAAAAAATGTCGCCGCTAAAAAAGCAGATAGCGAAGCGCTGACCTGATAAGAATCCCTGATCTTGGGTATTATTGCGCCTGCTACATTGGTGATAGCTCCAAAAGCGAAGTAGGCAAAAGCGACTGCAATTAAAAGTGGCAGAAATTCTGAGTTATTTTTATTTGACATTTTTTCTAATTCCTTTATATCGTTTTAATATTCTAACTGATAAACCAATGGTCTTTACATGATATAATTGGGATTTTCAAGGAGATATTTATGGCAAGACCTATTGAAGTGATACTAACAGAAGATTCTGAGGCCGGAAAAGCTGGTCAATTAAGAAAAGCAAAACCTGGATATGTGAGAAATTTTTTACTCCCTAAAGGACTTGCAGTAGTTGCAGACAGATTTAATATGCAAGCATTCGAGCAAAGAAAAGCTGATCTTGAACAGCAAGCAGAAGTTAAGCGCGCTACCGCTGAAAAGACAAGAGATATTATCGGCGAAGATAATTCTGTAAACATGGAAGCGAGAGCTGGAGAGTCTGGTAAATTATTTGGTGCTGTTACAAAAGAAAAAATAGCAGAAGCTATTAATCAAAGTTTCAAAACTCAGCTTACAAAAGACAATATTGTTTTACGTAACCCTATTAAAGAGACTGGCGATCATAAAATAGAACTTGATCTTGGTTCAAATGTAAAATCTAGAATCAAAATCAGAGTTTCAGCCGCTTAATAAGAGTTCTAAATGTTTATAACAATCGAAGGCCCTGATAAAGCTGGCAAAACCACTCAAATCAAACTTCTTAAAAAGCACTCTGAGGATCGTGGTCTTAATTGGGTTTTTACTAGAAATCCAGGTGCTACCAGCTTAGGATCTAGGCTTCGCGATATAGTCCTCGATAATAAAGAAGTTATATCTGATAAAGCAGAGCTGATGTTATATCTGGCTGATAGGGCTGATCATGTGGCTACCTTGCTTAAACCAGCTTTGGCAGAAGGCAAGCTAGTGATTTGTGATAGGTTTACTGACAGTACTGAAGCTTACCAAGGTTACGGACGCGGTATAGATATCAAAACCATCAAGATGATGAATGCTTTGGTTTGTGAAGGTGTTGAGCCTGATTTAACTATTATGCTGATGGTATCTGATACTGAAGCTTTAAAAAGAACTAAAGAAACGGATCGCCTTGAATCTGAAAACAAATTATTTTTTATTAGAGTTAGAAATGGTTATAAGACTATAGCCCGCGAAAACCCTACTAGAGTGCGGATGATTGAAGTAGATGGTTTATCAGAAGAAGATCTGCACGCACAAATTATAGGTTTAATTAACAAAGCGATTGAATCTCAGTATGCCAAATAACCCAAACTCAGTTAAAACTGTCTTGGTGACCGGGTCAGCTGGTTTTATTGGTTCGCATTTGGTGAATAACTTACTTGCTCAAGGTATTAATGTTATTGGAGTCGATAATTTTAATGATTTTTATGATCTCAGTATTAAATATGGCAACTGTTCTAAGTATTTTTCTGTAGATGATCTAAAACGCCTCAGTGCGAAGATTATAAGCCCCTATAAAAATTTTCAATCTACAGCTATTCAAGATTTACAGCAAGGCTTCCCTGCTATTAATCAAGCTGTTAATTTTTTAGATAGCCCAGGCTACAGGCTTTATGGATTAGATCTTTGTGATTATAATTCACTCAAGCAGGTTTTTGAAAACCACAAAATCACTCATATAGTGCATTTGGCGGCGTTAGCAGGAGTTAGACCCTCTACTTTGCATCCAATTCTTTACCAAAAAAATAACGGTGAGTCTACTGTTAATCTCTTGGATTTGGCGCAGTGCTATCAAGTTTCTAAATTTGTTTTTGCTTCTAGTAGTTCTGTTTATGGATCTAGATCAGTAGTGCCTTTTAGAGAGACTGAAGATATTTCTAAGCCTATTAGCCCATACGCCGCGACCAAGGTCGCTGGCGAAGCTATGATTCATGCTTTTTATAATATTCATAAGATACCGAGTGTTTGCCTGAGGTTTTTTACTGTGTACGGTCCCGGTCAGAGACCGGATTTGGCGATCCATAAATTCTCTAAACTAATTGCTACCGGACGAGAAATAGAAATTTATGGTGATGGCTCAGCTAAGCGTGATTTTACTTATATCGCTGATATTATGGATGGCGTCCTAAAAGCCATCGATCTTGATTGTGGTTTTGAAATATTTAATTTAGGAGAGTTCCACACCACTGATGTAAACACTCTTGTTACTCTTCTTGAAAATCAAATCGGCAAAAAAGCTCTTATTAAATATTGCCCGCCAATTCCTGGTGATGTGCCTATTACTTGCGCTGATATATCTAAGCCTAAATCTCTTTTGGGCTATAATCCCCAAACACCTATTGACCAAGGCTTGGTTAAATTTGTGGAGTGGTTTAAGGGTTATTCTGCAAATTCTTAAACAACTCTAACAACGTAACCCCCTCAGTGACAGGGTCCTTGGCAAGTATAGCTCTGACTCTGGTTTTAAAACTGCTAGCGCTAGCAGGGCAGAGTTTATCGAGTGATTTTTCTATTTCAAAAAGGTTTTTGAGTCTAGCTAGCGACTGAGGATGTTTTTTGGAGCTATAAAAATCAGATTTTGAGGAGTTCATTAAGTGCAGGTGACCGATCATTTTTAGGAACTCTTTAAGGTCACTTGGACAGCTCATTTCAGCGATTCTTGACTTGAACTCATCGCTTTTAATATCAAAATCAGATTTGATGAGTTCAGCAAGGTATTTAGTGGTGATATGTATGAGATCTTTTGTGCTGAGTAAGAATTTTTTACTTGCAATTGCAGAAAATTCTCTATAAATAAATCTGCTTACAAAAACCAATAATTCTTGCTGGATTTTTTTCCAGTATTGCGGACATTCGATGAGATTCACTCCTGGTGCGTTTTTGAAGCTAAGAGTATAAGTATCTGACGGTAAAGCTGATGAATCTGTCTGATAATCAAATCCCAAGTAGTTCCAAGGAATAGCAACTTCAGGATGCTGATACCATTTATGCTTGATCACTTCATTCATGCTATTAGTGCCGCAGTATCTTCCGCTACTTGTTTTTTCTGTTGCGATCGATGACCAAGAGCCGCCTTCAAAATTCAAGAGAGCTTCTGGCACTAAATCAAAATTATTGCCCAGCAAGGCAAAAATCGCTCTGATTGCTTGTCCAGGAGAGGCTTCTACCGTTCTTTCTTGTTTGGCTGAGCCGTGCTCGATAGTGTTATTCGTCCTAAGACTACTAATGACAGAATTATTGATTTTAAGTTTTATAGTTTTATTGATGTTAATAAAATCATTTTTTTGTGTCGCCACTAAAACCCATCTTTCGCCGATTTTGACTTTATAGATAGGAGAATCAAGATTGATAATCTCAGTTTCGGTAAGAGTAATTTCATCACAAGTGCCTGTCGGTTGCTTAAGAATAAGTTTGCCGATACTAGCTTCCCTGGATGCGGTTTCTACCATTTGCCAGCCACTAAATCTGGTTCTGCGAAATGCTTTTATGGCGTTTTCTGGGATGAGCATGGTAACGATTTCGTTTTTGCAAAAGCCAAATGCTCTAATTGCATCATCTAAAACATCAAGGTGGCAAATACCTTCAGGAATAATAAAATGATCAATTTGATAATCTTTTGGAAGAGCTTCTTTCATCGCTCTTGCTTCTATATAAGCGATAGAAAAGCTATCAAGAATTTTTTGTCCAGCATAACTATGAGTCAAAAGACTACCAAATGAATTAGCTGGAATACCGCTTGATTGCTGGGTTTGACTAAAACTAGTTTGGTTGTCATTAAATAAATTATGATAATCAAAACTAAGTTGCGGCAAGGCTTGCCCAATGTCAAAAATAATTTCAAGATCTTTTTCTAGATATCTGGTGCAATCATTATTTATCTTATCCACGCCAGGATAAGATAAATAATTTATTCCATAAAAATTATTATCCGCAGATTTATCTAGCTCAAAATTAATTTTTGTCTGCAAGTTAAATTCCACCAAATTGGTATTAGAAGAATTTTCTTTATTGCTAATTTCTAAATTCATTAAAACCGGCCCGGGCCCAAACTTTACTTTAATATTTTATCAAGATATTTAGTTTTTTCAAATTTTCTAATAAATAAAAAAGTTCTTGTTTGATTTGAGAAATTTGACCCGAGTTTTCTGTATTACATAATAAGTCGGTGATTTGCTCTGGGCTTAATCCTTGTTCTAAATATTTTAGGACCTCTATTACGCTGTCTGATAGCATAAAGGTTTTGATTTGTAAGCTTTCGGTATCTCTATAAACAAACAAATTTTCGCTATCAGTTTCTATTTCTGTTGTAATTTTATCTTCAAGGCTAATATCTTCATCTGCTAGATAAGCAATTATTTGGGTGATAGGGTAATTAAATTTCAAAATTTTATAAACAGGATTTAGGATACTAGATTTATTTTTTTGATCTTCATCAGAGTTAAAAAGTTCTATTTTAGTCCATTCAAATTCAATTAACTCACCAAGAAAATCAGGATAAGAAAATTTTTTTTGAAATAGGTCTGATTTTATGAATTCTGGAAAATTTTTACCTATCATAAAATAAATTGGTGATTGAGAAGGGAAATTTTCTAGATACAATTTTATAATCTCGCGCCATTTGCTTTTTAGTAAGGTGTAACTATGCTGAAACCCGCTTGCTAAGAACTTTTCAGCGCTATTTAGAATTAAGCTTTTGTAAATATCTAGCTCGTCGCAAGAATCTTTATTCAAAAGTTTAAAATCCGTCGATCGATTTAAAAGATAATTTAAAATTTCTTGTTGAACTTGGTATAACTTGCTCATAAGATTAGCTCTATTGTTCTTAACTCTTCTACTATCGCTTCAAAATCCCCAAAGTTTGAATCGCGCTCAAGGAGCACCGCTTTTATTTCTGTTTTACTAGCTACGTAAGCAAGTAAATCATAGACTTCTTTTCTGATGGGATGTCCGTGGGTATCAAGAATCCCTAAAACCTTGTTGTTTATCCAGCATTTGTAATTTTCAAGATGTCCAGCGATATGGACTTGAACAACGCGCTCTAGATCAAGGCTATCAATAAAGCGCAGAGCATCATAGCCATGATTAACAGCATTTACAAAAACATTATTTACATCCAGCAAAAGCCCGCAATCAGACCTTTTGAGAATCTTGTTTATAAACTCTACTTCATTTAATTCAGGCTCTATTAGATCGCTGTAATAGCTTGGGTTTTCGATTAAAAATGGTAATTGAAAATAATCTTGCAAAAATTTTATATTGTTTGCGATGATCTCAACAGCTTCAAAAGTGCGTGGTACGGGGATTAGATCTTGGAGATAAATAGAATTTATTCTCGTGCAGGATATATGGTCTGAGAACCAGGGTGGTTTGATTTGGCTAAAAAGATCTTTTAAGCCTTCAAGAAGATATTTATCATAAGCGACCTTGTGACCCTCATCTGGAGCGGTTCCGATACTTAGGTTAACTCCATGAGGAATCAAAGGAATTTTAGAAGATAAAACTTGCTGAAAGTTTTTTTGGTTAATTCCGCCGCGATAGATATAGTTTTCGGGTACTATTTCAAGCCAATTTATTAGTCCAGAACCAAGTTCTAGGATGTTCTTTCGGAGGTCTTTTCTTAAGCCCAGTCCTAGTCCGTAATTTTTGAAATGTGATTTTTTGAACACCTTTAGTATTTATTATAATCCCAAAAAAAAGCCCAAAGACAGGCTCCGGGCTTGATGAAATAAAAATTACAGTTAGCTATTGAGCTGGTGTTAGCATTTCGTCATGCTCATCACCGCCGCCTTCGCCGTCACCACCGTCTTCACCACATTGACTTTCACCACATTCGTGATCGTCATTGCTTAGTAAAGTAGGATGAGTCGGCATTTCAGTAATGGTTAGCATCGCATCAGTACCACTTGCTGGTTGCGGGGTAGACATAGCGTTGGCCACTAACGTGGTTCCTAAACCAAGAGCAAGCGCGGCCCCTAATAATTTTTTTGAAAGTTTGATTGTTTTTTTCATTTTTTTCAGTTTCTCCTTACTTTATTTATTCAACCCCTCGAAGATTATTTTATAACAAGTAAAATAATAGTTGCAAAAAAATCAGTTATTTAAATGAGACCTTTTGTGCTGTGTATTACTCCCTCAATACGGGGATCGATGGATTTTGCTTTATCGAAGGCAAGGGCGAAGGCTTTAAAACTAGCTTCTATAATGTGGTGTGAATTTACACCAGAAATTTTATGAAAATGTACTGTCATGCAAGCATTATTTACTAAAGCGCGCCAAAACTCCACACAGAGCTCAGTCTCAAAAGTATTAATGCGCTCTTTGTCGACACTAACGTTATAAACCAAATAGGCTCTAGAGCCCAGATCAATATCACAGCTCACAAGAGCTTCATCCATTACAACACGGGCTGATGCATAACGTCTTATACCTTTGCGCTCGCCAAGAGCCTCTCTAATAGCCTTACCAAGAACTATTCCTGTATCTTCCACGGTATGATGATCGTCGATATGGTGGTCTCCTTGAGCTTTGACATCTAGATCAATAAATGCGTAGCGCTTGAGCTGATCGAGCATATGATCAAAAAAATGAACTCCAGTGCTAATATCCCCTTGGGCCGAGCCATCTAGGTTAATACCCACTTCAATAGAAGTCTCTTTACTTTTACGCTCTTGGTGTGATTTACGTGAAATGCTCATGGTGACTAAATTATAGCAATTATAAACCTATCATTTGTTCAATATATTCAAGTTCTTCATCAGTGTATTTGATTACTGAATTAATTATATTTTTTACACTATTACTCACTGCATCATCTTTTTTTATGCGAGATTTTGCATCTTCCAAAATATCTAAACAATCCAAATACAGAGCCTCGGCTTCTTCAAAATCCGCAAAATCACCCTCATCAAGCTCAAGACCACCTTCAGCAAACCTTGAAAATCCCATTATCACCCGATGATAAAGATCTAAATTAGAATCATCAGGATGAAGAGATTTTTCTCGAGCAAAATAATCAAGAGACTCTCCCATATTTTGTTTTACTTGAGCCCATGAATCTTCTTCTAGTGATTTGAGACTCTTTTTAAGAACCAATAAATAGTCATTTTCACTTGCCGAATTTTCTGGATTTTTTCCATTATTATTAGTCAAAGTATCAGCTGGTTTAGGAACTTCTATACCAATAACGCTAGAAGAAGTAAAAACCTCTCTGGAATTCCCTTTTATCTCATTGCGGACCGTTTCTTTGTAGGCTTGCAACATAGTCAAGAGCTCTTCATCTTGTTTTTTTGAATCTTCTGCAACACCAATACCATCCATATCCGTACTGATGTAAGCTCCTTTGGGTCTTGTATCAAAATTACTCAAATCAAGAACCGGTAAGCTTGGAGTCTTGGATTTATTATCAGGTTTTTTTACTAATTGATCTTCATATCCTAGTTTAGGCGTCTTGATATATTCTTGTTTATCTTTTTTCTCAGTAGGTTTAACATCTGATTTCTTTTTGTTTTCTTGTTTAATATTGACGCTTGTACTTGTAATAAAGTCGTCTTTAATCTTGTCATCGCGTTGAATATAGGGAGTGGATTTCCTTGCTTGATTTTCTTCACGTTTAGTTTGGAGAGATGTTTTGGGTTTTGGAGTAGGATTAGCGGCCACAGTATTTTTTACAGCCTTAGGATCAGGCTTAGATAAGCTCGACTCCAAATAAGGATTTTTAGGTGCGCTAAAAGCCGTACTAACATTAGGTTTCACGTTCACTTTGGAACTTACCGAACTAGATTTTGAATTTGAAATATTACTAGCTACTGGTGGTTGAGAAACTTTGATAGTTTGGTTAACGACAGCAGTTGGTTTAGATGACGTGCTCGTTGGTGCTTGGGGACGTGAAGCACTTGGCAAGCTAGTTTCAGGGGGCTTAGCAGGAGTTTGGACTGTAGCCTGAACATCTTTTGAAACTGAGGTCTTATCGACGGTACTTAAAACTTTAGTGCTTTGATAGCCCAGATCCCGAGTCGGAGTAGTGGGAGTTTGACTAGGAAGCTCCCTCGTTGAATCTTCTAAAGACTTAGTACTATTAACTTTTCCCTCTGTTTGTGTTGCTTTTCTTTGACGAGCTTTTTCGAGTAGGGATTGTAAACGCTCTGATTGCTCAGCATTAACTTGGGCCTCGCTAATAATTAACAAGGCAAGGAATAGTAATAAAAAATTAGTAGATTTGAAGGGCAATTTACCTAGTAATTATATTCCCGTTTATCGACTTAGTTAACCAATAAAAAAGTAAATACACAAATTCAAGCATATTTATTATGTCAAAATATCAACTATGAATAAAAACCAAGAAAAATTACTCGATAATTTTCTTATAAACACTGACCAAATTCTCAATCCCGCCATCAAAAAAAATCTTTTGGCTAATTTAAGCTCACCAACAGTAGCTAAATATCTCAAAAAAAATAAAACTATAATTTTGCCCATTGGCAGTACCGAACAACACGGACCTGATGGCATATTGGGAATCGATCATCTCACGGCGACAGGAATAGCCTACGTCGTTTCAGAATTAACTGGAGTAATCAGCGCACCTCCTATTAACTACGGCATGGCCATGCATCATTTGGATTTTCCTGGCACTATTGCTCTTCGTCCAACCACTTATATAAATTTGATTTGTGATGTACTAGACTCACTTAAACGTCATGGTTTTAGACATGTAATTGTGATCAATGGACACGGAGGTAACAAGGGTCCCTTCTTAAACGCTCTTGCTGAGCGGGTTGACGAGTACGCAGAAATGGATTTTAGCTTCATAAATTGGTGGGTTATGCAAGGATTGCAAAAAAAAATTATTGATAAATATTTTGGAGCAAAGGAAGGTTATCACGCCACTCCTACTGAAGTGAGCGTAACAATGGCTCTAGTACCAGGTTCTATGATCATGCCAAAATCTTATAAATGCCCTCAAAAAGAAGTCTCTGCTGAAAATTCAGCATGGGTCATTCCAGCTAAATTTCGAGAATACTATCCTGACGGAGTTATGCGCGCGGATTACTCTCTTTCTTCTGAGTTCATAGGCAAAGAAGCTCTAAAAGTAGCTATCACCGAAATAGTTCAGTTAATAGAGAAGCTTTAAGGCTGAAAAATTGATGATGCTGAGTGATTCACAGATTCTTTGATATTAGAATTTAAAATGGGATCTTTTGCTTGATATTTTTTGTGCCACCACTCAACGAAAGCTTCTACTACCTCAGGCTCGAACTGAGTCCCAGAAAATCTAATCACTTCTTCCAAACCTGCTTCAGGACTGCGTGCTGGCATATAAACACGATTAGTAGTCATCGCATCATAAGCATCAGCTACAGAAGTGATCTTTGCAATCATTGGAATTTCCTTACCAGTACAGCCATGAGGGTAACCCTTGCCGTCAATGCGCTCATGATGAAACAAAATCGGTTCTAGACAGCGTTTCAGATCAGGTATTTGAGAGACAATATTTGCGCCCAGAATTACATGCGTCTTCATGATACTGTATTCATCTTGTGTTAGAGAAGAAGGTTTAAAAAGTACATCATCTTTAATCCCAATCTTACCTATATCGTGAAGAAGCGCACCGCCCTCTAAATTAAATTGATCATTTTCTGGCAGATCAAACATCTTGCCAAGTTCTTTTGAGATTTTGTAAACTCTATAACTATGTCCACTAGTATAGGGATCTTTGATTTCCAGCGCGTAAATTAATGCTTTTGCGATATTATAAAATTCTTCTTGCATACTGGGGCCTTAAGAGATATTTATCATTGTGCCAGCACAATCAAAAAATAACAAATAAAAATGAATATATTATTATTATACCCATTTTTTTGTATTTACAAACATATAAGATAATTGATTATCTTTGGACGAAATAACACAAAAAGTCTATATTTTATATATATCTTGGTATAGAGATAAAAATGCCCCAGCTATATGTCGCAAAATAAATTCAAAATTAATTTAAGAGTTTTTAAAAGTCTGTTTTTAACTTTTTGTTTGATTGTGGCCTCTAGCCAAAATATAAACGCAGAACTTGGACCCGAGGATAAATCTGCTGTCGACAATTTGATCAATGAGGGAATTAATTATCACAGTAATAGAAACTATTTACTGGCGATGAAATCTTTTTTAAGAGCCTTAGACATTAACCCAAATAATAAACAGATTCTCAATAATCTGAGTATTACTCATAATAACTATGGTAAGTATTTAGCGGAGCGCACAGATGGAACTGGCTCAGCAAGAGAATTTCGTCACGCACTTTATTATAATCCTGATAATAATATTGCAAGATCTAATCTTGAAATCAAACTAAAAGAGATGAATATCGATGCCAAAGATCCGGTAAAAAGAATTTTGCAAGCTAAGCAAGAAAGAATTGCAGAAAATTTTCTGGCGGCGATCGCTGAGCTAAATGAATCAAATCGCATTAAGGAAACCACTGAAGCGTATTTAGAAATCGGTACTAATTATCATTTGTTATCCTTAAAATCCCCAGATCAACAAATTTATATTGATAAAGCTATAACTGCCTTCAACAGAGCAATTCAGCTTGAGCCAGAAGATGCCCGCCCTCTAATTAGATTAGGAGATGTGCATGTGGCTTCAGGTAAAATTAGCACTGGTATTGATTACTATCAACAAGCAATAAAAAAAGATCCCGCAAATGAAGAGGCTCAATCTGCTCTAATTAACGGCTGGTTAGCGGCAATTCGTGTTGCTCCGCATCTTGCTAATAATCATGTAGGTCTTGGTACAGCCTACCAGCTCAAGGGTGATTTTTTGCAGGCTGAAAGAAGTTTTCGTAGAGCTCTTCAGATAGATGCTAATAACCAGCTTGCCAATAAAGGAATTGATAGCCTCAAGGAAGATCGCATCAAGACTCAAGTCGCACTTTTTTTGGATCGCGCCATAAAATTTCAAAAACAAGGTAATCTAGATGAAAGTTTGGCTAATTATATTCGCGCCCTAAATCTAGAACCCAACAACCCTGATATTCACTACAATATAGGTACTGCTTTTCAAGCCAAAAAAGATCTAGCTCGAGCTCAAAAAGCTTATTCCAAAGCACTAGAACTCAATCCCAATCACCAAGAGGCTAAAGATGCAATTGCTAGTCTAAACAAAGAAGAGCAAGAACGCTTAGTTGTAGAAGCCTTTTCAAAAGCTGTAAGCCTTCAGCAAACTGGTTCTTACAATGAAGCTCTTTCCATTTATAATCGTATAGTAAAAGATCGACCTCAAGACGATAGTCTCTTTTATAATATTGCAGTAGCCTACCAAGGCCTTGGCCAATATGATCTATCTCTTGAAAACTATCAAAAAGCTTACCAACTAAAACCAGATCCTAATTATCAAATAGCAATAAAATCAGCAGAAGCCGCCAAAGCTAATAAACTTCTTGAGCAAGCTATCACTTTACAAAGTGGGGCTCAAAATCGTGAAGCTATCGCCAAATACCTTGAAGTAGTAAAACTCGTACCAGAAAATGCAAATGCTTGGTACAACCTTGGTACTGCGTATCAAGCTATTGGTGAGGATTTGGAGGCTTTGGAGGCATACAAAAAAGCCTATGGCATTGATGAAAAAAATCAGACAGAAGCAATATTTTTTGCGGCTATAATTCTTGAGGAACAAAGAAAACTGCTTGATGCAATCAACCTATATGATAAATATCTCAAAATCAATCCTGAAGGTGAATACAAAAACGAAGCTCGCAGTCGCCAGACCTATATAAAAGGGTTTTTATAATACGCATTAAAAATTTTGGTGAGTTTTTAATTTGTTTTTTGGGTTTAGTTTTTTTGGGAACCGCTCACGGATTAAGTTTTTGGTGGTCTCATGCTATTGCCAGCTTAATTGCCTTACAAGGATTAAAAAAAATTAGCCAATTTTATGTTTTTTGGTTGATTCTATTAATCTGCTTTTTATGTGCTAATGAACCAAGATTTAGTATTGAATATTTTTTACTTAAAGTTGGATTTTTAGGTTTTGCTCTAGGATTCAATTGGAATAAAAATACCAATACAAAAAGAAAAGTTTTTTTATTGTTGATATCTATTGGATTATTAGAAAGTTTTGGTATTTGTTTTGGTGAAAAAGGAGGTTTTTCATTATGGCTTCCGGTTTTTCTAGCTCTTTATACTGATAAAAAACTTCAAACTAAAAATATAATCATCTATATTTTATCCTCAATTGTAATGTTTACTCAATTAAAACTATCTTCAATATTGGCTTTGATCAGTACAATAATATCAAAATTTAAAGACAAATTGCTTTTATTATTGATTCCAATATTTCCGATTATATATTTTTTGTTTTTTGATAATTTGAGACATTTTTTTTATAAATCTCTAATCTCAAGACTATTCATTTGGGGAGCTTGTCTAAAAGGTTTTTTAAACTCACCAATATGGGGACAAGGTTTTGGCACTTTCGCCATAGACATACCATCCTTCAAAATAATTAGGCCAATTTGGGGGTCTCGAGCAGGACAAGAACTCGCTCACGGACACAGTCTTTGGGCTCACTATGGTTTTGAACTCGGCATAATAGGATTAGTCATTTTGATTGTATTTTTTTATTTGATTTTCAAACAAGCAAGACCAGCTTTTTTGCCTTTGCTAATTATTAGCTGTTTTGATAACCCTCTTGTAAGCCCCCAGCAATTTTTAATCAGTGGTCTAATTTTTAACGGGCTTATAAATCTACAAAACAAAAACTTTATTCAAAAAAAAATTCCTGAAAAATTTTCCAACAAAGCTCAAATACTCGTTATTCTTATTGCACTTGGGATATTCACCATGAGTATAATAGGACACTTTTATTACGATCGAGATGATTATAACAAGGCCATAAAATGGGATAAATATAATTCTTTATATTATTTAATGCAGGGTAGTAATTTTTTAAATAAAAATACTATTGTAAGTGAATTCTATTTTTCTCAAGCTGTAAAACTAAGTCCTAAGATTGGATATTTTTATGGTTATTATTCTGCAAGTCTACTTGCAAACAATAAACTCATGGAAGCTAAAATTGCCATAAATAAGGCTATTAAGTATTCTGGCCCAAATGAATACTGGTATCTAATAAAAGCTTTTATAAATTTAGGCCAAAACAAAAAAGACCTATACGAAAAGTATATGTCTCTGGCGGTCGATCTCAATCCTAATATACCCATTTTGCTCCAAAACCCTCAATTAAGGTCCCCCGATGTGATTGGAACCGACAAGGCTGATGTAAGAGTTTCTAGCTTTTATCGGAGAGGCAAAAAATTATTTTTGCCTATACCTTATATAGACATTACATATTAAGGATCCACTGAAAAATGCGACTTCGTCGATTTTTCAACCCTGAGCCAAGATTCATTATTAGCTCAGGGAGTGGATCCGTAATATTTTTGTTAAGCGGATTCCGCTTCAAAACTTCGTTTTCAGCGAATCCTAAAGACTATTTTGCCAATTAATTGTATTATAAAAAATGTATAAGGAAGGGTTATTTGAAAAATCTAATTTTTAAATTAAATAAAAATTTAGTATTTTTAGTGCTTTGTTTATTGATTTTTTATGAACCCTGCAAAGCTTCCTGGTATAACGGCAATTGGCTATATCGCAAGAAATTCACAGTTCAGCATAGCAAAGTTAATGGTGATTTGACTGATTTCCCTGTTTATCTAAAGCTGAATGATTTTGGGGCTGATTTTTTTGATAATGTAAAAAATGATGGAGGAGATATCGTTATTACAGATAATGACGAAGTTACTAAACTTAATAGAGAAATAGAATTTATCACTACAACAAATAATCAAGGAGCACTATGGTTTAAGGCTCCAAATCTTTATAATACGAGCAACTCAATTTTTTATATTTATTACGGTAACCCAACAGGGGCTGAAACTAATTCCACTAGTACCTGGAAATCCAGCTATCAATTAGTAGCACACCTTCAAGAAACTCCCACTTCTGATGATAACGATAGCGAGTTTCAGGACAGTAGTTCAAATAATTATGATGCCAAAAGTAAAGGATCTATGAATTCCAGTGATAAAATTGCTGGACAAATTGGCAATGGAGTTGATCTTGATGGCTCCAATGATTATCTGGAACTCGGGGCGATAAACTCCCTATATCAAAATTCTGCATTTACTCTTTCTGCTTGGATTAAAGCCTCAAATACGACAAGCGTTGTCCCTATTTTTGCAAAAAGCTACACTTCTGTAATTTCTCTTTTCCATGATGGGACCGATTGGAAAGGAAGCTCTGATTCTGGTGGTGGAGATAGTTTATATCATAGTAAAACCGAATCTAGAAATACTAACTGGACTTATTCGGTAATGGTATATGATGCAAACGAATCAGGCAATAATAGATTTAAAATTTATGTAAACGGCAATCTTCTAACAGGTATGAGCTATAGTACTATTAGTCCAAATAGTGGAGCAGATCTAAATCATTTAATTGCAGGTTATCAAAATTCTTTGAATTATACTAATTTTGCAAGCGCACAATTCGATGAATTGAGAGTATCCGATAATGCTCATGGTAAATCTTGGATACAAACAGAATATTCTAATCAAAGCTCTCCTTCTGGGTTTTATTCTGTTTCTAGCCAAGAAAACAATAACTCTACTCCACCTAGCATCAGCTCATTAAGCCCTGTTGATGGTGCTACAAATGTAGCAATCGATTCTGATTTAATAATAAGTTTTAGCGAGAATATAGATACTCAATCAGGCAACCTGGTCATTAAGAAATCCTCTGATAATTCAACAGCACAAACTATCAGTATCACGAGTGCCACTGGCAATGGTACTTCTAGCCTTACTTTTAATCCCAGTGATTTTGCGCCCAGTACTAGTTATTATGTGCAGATTGATGCCAGTGCCATAGATGATTTAGCTGGCAATAGTTTTGCAGGTATTAGTGATAGTACTACTTGGAATTTTACTACCGCCCCAATAACAGGCTGGATGAATAATGATTGGACCAAAAGAGTAAAATTCACCGTCGATGATAGTCAAGTAAATGGCTCACTGAGCAATTTCCCAGTGTTTTTGAGACTGAGTGATTTTTCTTCCACCAATATGTTTAATAATACTAGAAGTGACGGGGCAGACATTAGAATCACCCAGGGTGACGGACTAACGGTACTGGCAAGTGAGCTTGTACAGTTTAATGCCATTGGAAATCTAGGCGAACTTCATTTCAAAGCTCCAAACTTAAGCAACACAGCAAATATGGATTTTTATATGTACTATGGCAATTCAAATGCAAGACCCATAAATGCCTCAGACCCGCTTGGCAAACATGACGTATGGTCAAATGGTTTTGTAGCTGTTTATCATATGCAAGAAAATCCTAACGGTGATGCTACAAACGCAATTTATAATAGTGCTGTAAATAAATACTATGGAACTCCCTATGGTTCGATGACAAGTGCCGATCGTGTGGCAGGTCAATTAGGCAATGGGACTGATTTTGATGGAGTAAATGATTATTTCGATACTGCTGATATTAGTGAAATTGATAACGCAACTAAAATGACTTATTCCATCTGGTTCAAACGAAGAAATAAAAACTCCAGAATTCATATCAGCAAAGGAGGTTCTGGAACAATTAATGATATGTCTGATATCTATGTTTCAAATACTAGCGTTATTAATTTATATTGGCGTAATGGTGCCCAAAACGAAGCAAATTTCAATTCAAATGACACTAATTGGCATCATCTCTTAAGCGTTTTTAATGGGACAGCGTCAACTAGCGTTACTCGAATTATTGGTTATTTTGATGGTAACCAATCTACACTAACCTTTTCTGGAAAAGCCCCTACTAAGCTTGCCATAAATTCTTCAAGATTTTTGATTGGAAAAAGAAATTATGATAACAACTACAGCGATGGATTTATTGATGAAGTTAGAATATCAAAAAAACTTAGATCTAACCAGTGGGCAAAAACTGAATTTAGGAATCAAAATTCACCAAGTACATTTTATCAAGTAAGTAATTCCGTTACTACAAACTCTTCTGATAATCGCCCTAAAATCTCTAAAACTTACCCAAATAATTATTCCACGCAAATCCCTTTAAAAGCTAACCTCACCATTACCTTTAATGAAAACGTTACTGCTAATACTGGTAATATTATTATTAAACAGCTGAGTAATGACTCTACTTTTCAAACCATTGCAATAGGTTCTGGCAATGTTTCGATTTCTGGTGCGACTGTAACGATTAATCCCACTAGCGATTTTTCAGCTAATACCGAATACTATGTACTACTAGATTCAGACCTTGTCAGAGGGGCTTGTGGAAGCTCTGGATGTTATTTTTCAGGTATTTATGGAAAAAATAGTTGGCGTTTTAAAACCACTGAATCAAATTCTAAAAATTCTATTTTCCAAAATATTTTATTTTGACCTAACCTGCAGACATTTCTTCGCAATAGTCGCTGATTTATTATAATAGCCTGGGACTTTGAGTTCAACAAAAGCACCAAAGCGGTCCAAATATCCCATGTAAATTAAAATTGCTACAAAAATAATGTCTTTGGCTATTAATGAGATACCAAGCCAAAAAGCAATATCAAAAAATTTTAAATTTCTAATTAAAAAATATATAAAAGTGATTCAGGTATAACCCTCTAATCATCGCCGGTCCGGTAAAGGATTTCATCAGCGCTTAAGCCATAAATCAGCCCCAAACCAGCTAGGATATCGTGCCTGATACTGGCGTTTTGCTGTTCGATGCGCGCTAGATTCGTGCGCGAGCATTTAATCTTATAAAGTGAAAGATAGGCGACCACCTCGGTATAGCTCAGTCTGCGCTCTTCACGCACTTTAGTTAAGTACTTACCGACATTTCGTCTGATTTGCTTGCATGCCATAAGTAGCTAGCTTGCAATTTATAAAAAATATTTGAGTCAGGATATTGACAGTTTTTGCTCCAAGAACACTTGGTAAGCTAATTAAAAAAAATTTATTAGAGTTTAGATTTGAGAGTGAGGAAAACACAGTAGAAATTCCTTAATATTCTAGAATTACAAAAAGACTAGTGTTTACTGATGATTTTAAGGTATCAGATCTTTAATTTAACAATTAGAACAAAGCCAAATCAGCAAAACTTGTCAGTTTTGCATAAAAATATTGGAAATTTGAATTAAGCGGTGTCTGGTACTAGCTGTTGAGACTCAAGATCGTATTTCATTCTGGGTGGATTTAATAAATAACAAAACAAACCTTCCCAAGAGTCAAACAAAATATTTCTGATCGCAGATCTGATTGAATCCCAAAAATTTTTTTTAGTTTCTTTTTTCTCTTTAACTTGTAAGTAAAGTTCATCGTTTAATTCATGAGCTTGATGATAAAGATGTGACAATAATGTCAATTGAAAAAAATTGAATGCAAGATTTTCTTCCCCATGACCATAGTTGTGCTCAAGCTCGTAATCATGATTTTTTAAAATATTGAATCCTTCATTTTCTACTTTCCATCTACTGCGAGCGGCCCCAATTAAATCAGCTATATTATTTTCTGATACTTCTAAATTTGTAGCCCATGTATTTTTATATGTAATTTTTTCGGTATTAAGATCAGTAATCGTCAAAC
>JBEAYS010000014.1:0-8985 GCA_041170505.1 Cyanobacteriota bacterium | reverse complement strand
ATTTAAGTAATGAAGACAATAACAAACTCGGTAATGAAAAGGGTTTTAGTCTGAAGCAGATACTAGGGACTTTTGTATCAATGTCAATGACACCCTTATTAGTCAATGGCTTTTTAAAACTGATCAAAGATCCTGAATTGCTCGCTAATAGTGTATTTGTGCGCAAGCTAAAAGATGAAATGGACACTAGTCATGGTTTTCACCCTAAACTAGGCTTGTTTATTAGCTCTGGTGAGTTGTCGTTTTTGATATCTAGAATTTTTAATGCTCAAGATATGTTTGAGATGTTAGAAAATGTCCTAGAGTTTTTTACTTCTGCGGGCTCTTTGCTTTTTGGTGATAGGGTGACTAACGGTGTGTTTGCTAAGCAAGCTGATGCCAAGCTCACTAAAGAATTTAAAACTAAGCCAGGAATTCTTTATGACTTAAGTAAAGCTAAGCCAGGAAGCTTAGTAGAGTTTTTTGATTCCATGTTTCCGCGCGCGTCTAAATATGTCCAAGTGCTCTCAAAGTGTTTTGGGGACAATGCTTTAATTAAAAAAGCATCTGAAGAATATAGTAAGGTCTTTTATAAAGGTTTTGCCGCGCATGGCTTACTTACCTTCGGCGCTAATATGCTTATTAACCTAGTTACACGGTTGCGAGTCAACAGTGCCATGAAATCATAAATAGGTTATTATTTTATCGATGTTGTGTAATTTTATCGTTATTTATATTTTAGCGACATTAGCAATAGGGCTTTTTGTAAGTAAGTTTATAAAAAACCCAGAAGATTTTGCGCTAGCTGGTAAGCGTATGCCAGTGTTTATTACAGCTTCAGCACTTTTCGCTACTTGGTTTGGGTCTGAAACAATTATGGGTGCGAGCTCAGAGTTTGTCGAGCATGGTTTAATTGGCGTCGTAGAAGACCCTTTTGGAGCGGCTTTATGCTTACTCTTGGTAGGAATATTTTTTGCAAAAATTCTTTATAACATGAACTTAATTACTATGGGTGATTTGTTTGCTCGGCGTTATGGTCCAAAAGCTGAAATTATTTCATCTTTTTTTATGATCGTGTCATATTTCGGTTGGACCTCAGCTCAGCTAATTGCTTTTGCTATTGTACTTAAGTCGGTAAGCGGATTAGACACTAATGTGGGAATTTGGCTTGCTGGTCTTTTGGTCTTGGTCTATACCTACGCAGGAGGGATGTGGGCGATAACAATTACAGATTTTGTGCAGACATTAATGATTATTATCGGCTTAGTATTGTTGACAGGTAAAATTGTTGGTGATGCAGGCGGGTTAGTATCCGTTGTAAGCCAAGTGCCTAGAGGGTTTTGGAATTTTGTGCCAGATCCAAATCCGCAAAATATTCTTGATTATTTTACAGCTTGGATTACTATAGGTTTAGGCTCTATTCCTCAGCAGGATGTTTTCCAGAGAATAATGTCAGCGCGATGTGATCGAACTGCTGTCCGAGCTTGTATAATAGGGTCTTTTATGTATTTGAGCATAGCTTTTATGCCTCTTTTGATTGCTCTTGCTAGTCGTCAAATTTATCCTGATATTGCAAGCGGTGATTCTCAGACTATTATTACTGATACGATAATGCGTCACGGTGATTTGTGGATGCAGATTATGTTTTATGGAGCTTTATTATCAGCGATCATGAGTACTGCAAGCGGATCGATACTGGCATCAGCGACCCCACTTGCCGAGAACGTTTTTAAGCCCCTTCTTAAGAACATCAGCCAAAATCAACTTTTGGTTTTGATGAGGATCTCTGTGGTTATAATGACTCTTTTGGGTATTTGGCTAGCTACTATTTCAGATAGTATTTTTGTACTTGTAAGCGAAGCTTCTGCACTTAGTTTGGTGACTTTGTTTGTGCCTTTTATAGGAGCTTTATGGTGGAAGAGCTCTAATTCACTTGGTGCTATTCTTTCGATGGTGGGAGGTTTTACAGCCTGGTTTATTTTTAAGCGATTTGATGTTTTGTTTTTAGGAGTTTATATAAACCGTACGATGGCGGCGTTTGCAGTGAGTTTTATAGCGATGTGCGTAGGTATTTTATACGAAAAAATCCAAAATCTTAAAACTGCTCCAGAAATCTCTGATCACCATTAAACATCATTCTTATATCATTGATTTTATATTTAAGCATGGTGAATCTATCCAGACCCAGTCCAGCCGCGAATCCTGAATAGGATTGTGAATCTATCCCAGCCATCTCTAATACGTTAGGATCTACCATCCCACAACCCATCAATTCTAGCCAGCCTCTGCCGCCGCAAGTGCCGCAGCCTTGTCCCTTACAAAAAACACACTCTACATCTAATTCCGCAGAAGGCTCAGTAAACGGGAAGAAATCCGGTCTAAATCTGGTCTTCACCTCGGTCCCAAAAAACTTAACCAAAAACTCATTGAGCACCCATTTCATATGTCCAAAATTTACATCTTTATCTATCATCATTACTTCAAGTTGATGAAAAAAAGGCATTTTTCTAGGATTAACTTCTTCATTACGATAAACCCTACCGTGTCCAATAATTCTAAAAGGCGGCTTGGTTTTTTCCATAGCACGAATTTGTATCGAAGAAGTGTGGGATCTCAAAAGCAGTTCAGGACTAATTTTGGTATAAAAAGTATCTTGCTCGTCGCGCGCTGGGTGATCCTCTGGAGTGTTTAAAGCGGTAAAGTTATAGTAAGTAGTTTCTATCTCAGGACCGTCTACCAGGCTAAAGCCCATATTTTCAAAAATCTCTACAATGTTCTCAGTGACTTGAGTTAGGGGATGTACAGCTCCTAATCTTGTCCCTAGCCCCGGAAGCGAAGGGTCAATTTTTTCTTTTTCAAGCTTAGCATTTAGTTCTTGAGTCTCAATTACTGACTTGATTTCATCTAGTACACTCTGGATAGTATTAGTAGTTTCGTTTATGATTTTTCCGAATTCAGGTTTTATATCTGCTGGAATATCTTTCATTTGGCGTTTAAGTGAGGCTAATAAACTTTTATCACCAAGATATTTTATTCGGCAATCATTGAGCTCGTTTGAGCTTTTGCAATTTTTAAAATCTACAAGTGCTGAAGCGTTTAGATCTTCTAGTCGTTTTTTAAACTCGGATAAAGATAAAGTCGTGCTCTGGGGGTTCTGCATAAAAGAAATTTTAGCAGATTTTATTATGAGATCGCAGATACTCAGCGCCAGCCCTTACAGCAAGTGAATTATACTCTTCTGTCCAATAGTCTAGCTCGCTCCAATCAGCTAAAACTTTATTTTTCCAAAGTCTCAAAAAGCTTTTACGACTGGCCCCGACCATAATTGGCAAGCCAAATTCTTTTTTTATTTTCGGTATTAATTCAATTAACTCAAGGCTGTGTTTAAGATTTTTCCCAAATCCTAACCCCAAATCAAGTATCAAGCGCGATTCATTGATTCTAAATTTTTTGCAGGCTTTAATGCTCTCATAAAAAAATCTCTTCAAATCCTCTTCTAGTCCGCCCTCAGCCTTATAAAAATCATCTGGAATTTCACTAGCTTTTAAGCTAGGGGGCACGCCGCCTTTAGAATGCATCCCGATTAGCTTTACGAAGCTCTCAGAGTGCTCGGCTACTTGGTAGAGTAGGTCTGGATTTTGCAAGCCTGTTACATCGTTTATGTAGTGAATTGAAGAGCTGTGATAAAGAGCGTTTTTGATGGTTTCTGGCTTAAAACTATCTAGGGACAAAGGTTTGCTTAGATTATAACTAAGTAAAAAATCTTTTAGGCGAGCCCATTCTTCTTTTTGGGTAATCACTTCTGCGCCCGGACGAGTTGATTCAGCTCCGATATCGATCACATCAAACCCAATGTTTATGAGCTTTTTAGTTTTTTGCAAAAAAAATTCTAAATTAGCATTATTTTCTACGCCATCAGAAAAAGAATCTGGCGTGAGATTTAAAATTCCAAAATTTATTAGCACCAAATAAAATTTTACTTGTTTTTGTTTGATCGGTGCGAGCTAGTTATCCCTAGTCCAAAAACGCCTAGTGCCACAGAAGTAAAGATGGGATGCGCTTTTACGAAGTGCGTAAACTTGTGGCAAAGATTCTGGAATTGATCTTTAGCGGCTCTTGTCTTAATTGCTCTTCTCAAGCTTCCTAGTTCAGCGTCTCTCTCGACTTCTTCTTCAAATATAGGATTGTAAACCATAAAAAACTCCCTTTGATTTAATCGCCTTTGATTATTGTTTATTCGGATTCCACCAAAAATTACTTTTTTGGAAAATCCTTATGGTCATAAAGTCATTATTCCCATTTTTTTGGTATTTTAACCTATGATAATAAAAAGCAAGGATTTACACAGATTTTATATATTTACATGTTGTTTTTTTGATGATTTTGCGTTTTTAAAAGATTCGCTAAAAAACTAAGCTTTGTGGCGTGATAGGCTTATCAAATAACTAATAGCCGATTAAACTAGTCTATACACCCGTTCCCAAAAGTACTCGCCCCAGCGGCAAAGGCTTTTCTAAGTAAGTCGAGTAAATCAGCAGGGATATTTTCTGCCGCTAAAGGGTTTAGATTTTTGGAGTGAGCATGTTCTAGGATTTTGGAGATAGATACAGCGATTCCCATGCGCGGAACGGCCGCATCGTTTCTGCGAGCAAGTAAAAGATCTCTTTGGGCCGGGTCGTTTTGCATTAGCTCCTCAAGCTGGACTTTTTTAGGATTTGCGACTCGATAATCTTTTATGTATGCAATAAAGTTCATGGTGTCTTGCTGGGCTTTTAAAAACTTAAGTATAAGTAAATCGTCCCCAGAGCGGTAATTGGGGTTAGTCGCTTTTTCGATAATTGCGTGGGCGCGCCGGTAGCACTCTTGATCCGCTGTCATAATGCCCTTTTCAAGCGAGCTAATCATATGTGATAGTAATCTCCACTCCTGCGAATCATCGTTTTGATGATAAAAATGCTTAATCCATTCAGCGCAAGTCTTGCGGATAGTGCCAGCTTGAGCTGAAAATTTTTCAGTGCTGGTCATAAGCTGATCAAAACCATAAAAAGACACATGATTCCCGCCCAGTAAGCTGAACATAGCGGCATATGGGATTGCACGAATATCTCCTAAGATTTTTACGATTTGATCTGATGGAAGTTTTTCGGCGAATAAATCTAAGTTGTTTTGGTAAAGATTATCACTCAGGAGCTCTTTTATTTGAGCGCCAGAGCGGGATGTAGGTCTGCTTGCGATATTAAATAAATCAAGATAGATTAAAGGAGATTTTATTACATGCCTAAAATAATTTCTCAAACTTGCTTCGTCACTGATTTTGGTATCGTCATCTAAATCTAGTCCAAAAACCTCTGAGCGTAAGGATTTGCGCAGAATCTCTACTGCTCTTGACATTGATTCTGAAAAATCTAAATTTAGCACATAAGCTGAAGCGAAGAAGTTTTTCTCCAGAGCAAATTTTCTAACAGCAATTTCGGTCACGCCGTGAATAAAGTCTTGAATTGCTTGGCGCGTCCTGAGAGCTGAAGCCAGCTGTTGGGCTCCGCCACCTTGTAGTGTACGTTCGTAATAAGGAATAGAACCGACTGGCAGAGTGCACTTGACGGTGTTTTGGAATTCTAATCCTCCACCGCGCTCGACAGGCTCTCCCCAACCATCAAAATTAACCATGCGTATACGATCAAGTCCAAGTTTTTCTTTTGCAAGTATCCAAAGATCCTTGTCAAATTCTTCTGAAGCGAAGAAAACTTTGAATCTCGCCAAGGCTTCTGTTATCACTAAATGCTCTTGGGCACTAGGTTTTAGCTGATTAACTAAGTCTTGCCAAGATTGTAAATGCTCGGCTTCGTTATAAAGAGTAAGTTTTAAATAAGCGTTAAATATTTCAGCCACGATTAAATCTAATTGTTTAGAGCGGAACATCTCCCACTGAGAAGCAATGAAACCGTTTTGCTTACCGCTATCCGACGGTCCGCGCATTTTTATAAATTTACCGTTTTGAGCGACTAAATAATGGTGCCAAGCTCTGTTACTAAGAGCAGAGATGGTGACCTTGTAGGAATTGCGTAGATCTGAAATCTGCTCTGTGAGCGGAACTATCTCAAGTCTAGATTGGGGAAGCTCGGTTTTGGTTCCTGGCTCAAACGCTTTTATGATTTTTGAGATTACTAGTACGTTTAGCATATCTTCAAAACTAGTATTCATGCTGATTATTTGTCTTTTTATAGCACCTAGCTCACTGAGCTCGAGTAGATCAAAACTTTGTTCGAGTTTTTTACGGATTTTTTCTGGATGTGAGCCACTTTGAAGTGTGATTTTGTTTTTTAGCATTCCATAATTCGCGCTAGTTTTTTGAAGGCTAATCAAAAAACTTTTAGCAAGCTCTGGATCAAGATCTTCAGAGAGTGGGATTTTATCATCGGTAAAAATATATTGTGTCTTTTGATCACAGCGACCAGGATAGATGGCAGTCAAATACTTAGTCATCAAAGCCAGTGCATCGGCGCCTTGACGAGTATGACCGTGGGATCCAAACCCGCCAAATATATGGGCGCGTTTAATAATAAGATCAATTTCTTTGGTGTTAACCTGTTCTTTATTTGCTCTAATTAGTTCTAGAGGATATATGAGATCCCTTTCTATATCGAATTCTTCGAATATTTCAAAGTTTTTAGTATTGATTGCTTCTAGGTGCGGAATGGAGTCTAATATATAATTTATTTTATTAAGGATCGCGTATTCTATTACTATTCTGTAAGCCTGGTGTTTATGAGGTATTGAGGGGTTTTGGCTAATAATCTCATCGTATAATTTTTTAAACTCTAGGTCTCTAAAAAAAGTTTTTGTGGGAAGATTTGGATTATTAGTAAAATCATCACTTAAGCTTTGCCAAAGCTTCATCACTATTTCTCTGTATCTAAGTAAAAAGTAAATTCGTTCGTTATAAATCGCATTGAGATGTATTTGTTTGGTTACGGTCGGGTTACCATCTATGTCCCTTGCTACCCAGCTGTGTATTCTAAAAAACTTAGGATTGATTCTAAAATCGTTACCCAGATATTTTTTTAATTCTTGTTCAAGAGCTTGAAGCTTCATTGGGATTATATTCCATGCTTCTTCTATATTGGCAAGAAAATTAACTGATTCGTGATAAGGAGTTAAAACCTCCTCGTTGTAAGGCTTTGCGCGGACCATATGGCTCACGCTTAGGCTAATATCTTCGATAATATCTGCTACAGCCGATTCAAGGACACTCCCATTTGGATCTTTAGAAACATTCTCCCAATCGCTAGGATCTAGTCTAAGAGACATTTTCTCCACTGCGCTAACCATGTTTTTGATGTGATTTATGTAGTCTGGCTGAATTCCAGCTGTGGGGTGAGCGGTCAAAACCAAATTAGCAGAAAAATCTTTTGAAAAAACTTTTTCAAGATCTTTTTCTTGTAAGATGCGAGCGCGAATACTCTCAATAAGCCTTTTCATCAGCAGTCTGTCTGGGTCAATGGCTTGTGGGTTAGTCACTTCTGCGCTGGCTGTGCTAGATTGATTGAGTAACAAATAAGCTTCAAGTATCCATGAAAACTGCTTGCTTGCTTGGTTTGGATCTTTATCAAAAAGTCTAAAAATTATATCTTCGATTTTAGTGAAGTCTCTAGATGAGTAAAGCTCTCTACGAAATTTACTGATGGTGTCAATGACTTCAAGAGCTAGCGTGCGCCTATCTTCTAAGCTTTTAGCAAGGTTGTTGTCGTTGCAAATACGATCAAAAACCTGTTTACCAATAATCTTGCCGATAGTTCGGTATAAAGCCCTTACCGACAAGTCTATTCCTAGAGTTTTATCATTGTCTTTAGCAATTGACACTTACTATAATTTTATCAGTGAATTTACTGAATTCCTGACTTCTCAAAATAAAATATGCTGAAATTAGCACTATATGCACAATTTTACAAGTATTGGTAATCTGGATTTACTTGAGCAGACTCACAAAAATATCGCCGTCGTTGGGGCGCGCCGAGCCTCTGTTTTTTCCCAAAACATCTGTTCTGAGCTCATAAAGCATTTAGCGCGCTTCGATTGTAATATAGTCAGCGGCTTGGCTTATGGAATAGATAGCTCAGCTCACAAATCAGCTCTGGATAATGGATTAGACACTATTGCGGTTTTGGGTTGTGGAATTAATAATTTCCCTGAGCAGACCGGTAACCCGGCTCTGGCTCGCCGCATCCAAGATCACCCTACGAGCCTTATTGTTAGTCAGTTTGAGCATGATTCTCCGGCTTCGAAATTTAGTTTTCCTTTGCGTAATAAAACCATTGCTGAGTTAAGTTTTTGTGTGATTGTAATTCAAGCTGGCGCCGAAAGCGGTTCGCTAATTACTGCTACTTGGGCTCACAAACTAGCCAAAAAAATTTTTGTAATCCCAGGTCAGTTTTTATCAGATAGTTTTGCTGGAAATAATTTTTTGTTATCAAACTCATTGGCTGAGCCGATTTTAGATTTTGAGAAGCTTGGGTCGCAGCTAGAATTGTTACCAAAACCACCCAAAACCTATCAGTGCACGCTTTTAAGCCCTGTAGCGCAAATTATACTAGCATCACTGAGTCTCGAACCTATTAATATTGAAGAACTGATTCAAAAAACAGCTCTTGATTACGCGATTGTCTCTAAGCAATTAAGCATGCTTGAAATTCAAGGTTATATAAAACGAACTCCGGGAATGCTTTTTAGCCGAAAGTCTTAGCAAATAAATCTTTGTAAGCTCTTACGCCTTCGCTTTCGGTTTCTACTTGAGTGTTCATTGAAGCAAAAATAAATACTCCGTGCCCTACTCTTTCTTGAGTACCATCAAGAGCTAGTGTCGCTCCGCTCACGAAGTCAATTACTCTCTGTGAAACATCTCTATCGAGGTACTGAAGATTTACGATAACTGATTTTCTGTCTTTGAGGTGGTTTACGATTTCTAAACTATCACCAAATGATCTAGGCTCAACAACTACTATATTTAGC
>JBEAYS010000013.1:0-9609 GCA_041170505.1 Cyanobacteriota bacterium | reverse complement strand
GTATTAGAACAATCAGCAAGCTTGCCAGGAATACCGCTCCCGCTCTCAAGAGCAGATTGCCTGCGCACTGCATTACGAGCTTTTTTAGCGGCTTCACGCGCGCGCTTAGATAAAAGAGCTTTATTAATAATCAGCTTAGCTTCTTTTGGATGCTTATCCATCCAATCACTAAAGCTATCACTCAAAACCTGTTGGACAGCTGAACTTACCTCATTATTAAGAAGTTTAACTTTGGTTTGAGACTCGAATTGCGGATCTGGCACTTTAACAGAAATAATCGCTGTGATACCTTCACGCACATCATCTCCGCTTAGGTTTTCTTCTTTTTCTTTTATAAGCTTGCTGGTGCGCGCGTAATCATTAATAATGCGGGTAATAGCGACTCTAAAACCTTGCATATGCGTTCCGCCATCTGGGTTAATAATATTATTTGCAAAAGTTAAAACGTGCTCGTTAAAATTTTCTGTATATTGAAGAGCAATTTCTACTGCTACTTCCTGGTTTTTACCTTCACAATGAAAAATTTCTTTATGGATAGGAACTCTTGGCTCGTTTAAATATCTAACATACGCAAGCAAACCATCTGGATTATAGTAAGTCTCTGTATAGTGTTGGTCATCAGATTTTAGACGCTCATCAGTAAAAGTAATTTTTAGACCTTTATTTAAAAAAGTCATCTCCAAAAAAATATGCGCCAAAGTTTCTCTATTAAAGATTGGGAAGTGTTCGACACCCTCAGCATCTACTTCCTTAAAAATTTGATTATCAGGCCAAAATCTTACCTTGGTTCCGCGCTTGTCAGTTTTGCCTGTTTTTTTAAGTGGCTCAGCGGATGCGCCGACTGGAGAACCTTTTGGGGCGCGCCCTCTAAACTCAACGAAATGAATATATCCATCACGAAAAACTTCTACATGCATTTTTTCGGAGACCGCATTAACGCAACTCGCTCCAACCCCATGCAATCCACCAGAAACTTTATAACTTGAATCATCACCGCCAAACTTACCGCCAGCGTGCAAGGTCATAAACACAGTCTCTACGCCCGAGATCCCAGTTTTTTTAACGATATCAGTAGGAATACCTCTACCATTATCTTCGACACTTAAACTTCCATCCTTATGAACAGTAACTAAAATTTCATCACAATAACCCGCCAAAGCCTCATCAACAGAGTTATTTACGATCTCAACCACGCAATGATGCAGAGCTTTTCTATCCGTACCGCCGATATACATACCCGGTCTTTTACGGACGGCTTCTAGCCCCTCTAAAACTTCTATATTTTTTGCTGAATATTCAGATTTGTTAGTATTAGTTGTCATAGTGGGCATAATGTATTTACTTTGTGAGCTTTGGCTTTTTAAAAGCTATTTCTATTCTAGCATTAGTGCTGAAAAGCTTAATTCTCGCTAATAATTAAAAATTTATTTAGGTGATACCATTTATTCTCTTCATTTTTTGTTTATAATTGAATATAACAAGAAAATACAACACTTTGTGTAAATGATTTGAGCCAGATCTGTTTTTGGGTCTATTCGGAAAAAAGCTTAATGCAAGAGTTACATTGCCGTCCTCTGTTTCAAGCCAATTCTCTTCTTTCAAGGGCTGAACCCTCTTGCCAAAAGCTGATGGATAGTGAGTTTGATAATCATCAATTAAAGCATTTACTACATAAAAGCCTAGATAAAAATCATGATTCCACCGAACTTTGGCCCAAAAACAATACTGACTCAAACAAACCCAAAAAACAAGACTTATTTAGTTCAGAAATTTTTAAAACTGGGAATTTTCAAATCTTAGGAATTTTTGGAATTGGCATAATGGGGATGATGCTTTTAATATCTATGGCTAGCAAATTTATGAAAATTTATAAGGAGTAATAATCCATCCCACAGAAAAATGCGTATTGATAATTCTGCCCAACTAAAAGTTTTTTAGTAAGTATCAATCATAGCGCCTGCTACGACAAGAACTTGACCGCTCATATAAGAGGATAAATCAGAACCCAAAAACAAAGCGACATTAGCAATGTCAATAGGCTTGCCCATGCCTTCAGCGCGATTAAGGCCAGTTTGAGAGTATAGCATTTGAATCATTTGCATCTGCTGTTCTGGCACGCCCAAACGCGGATCATCAGAGGGTTTTGAGGTGAGACGAGTCTCAACAAAACCTGGAGCAATAGAGTTAGTTCGGATATTAAATCTTGCCCACTCTTTAGCAACGGTCCTGGTGATGCCGTTTATACCCGCTTTAGCTGCAGCATAATTGATTTGACCGGCGTTGCCTTTTACTCCTGAAGTCGAACTAACGTTAATGATAGATCGCGTTCTAGGAGCGGGACTCTCGTCTTTAGCGACATCACGCATAGCAGGTACAGATGCTTGGATCATGTTATAAGTGCCCTTGAGATTAACGTTAATCACAAAATCCCAATCAGCTTCTGTCATTTTATGAATTACAGCATCCCTGGTGATGCCAGCAATATTCGCTAATATATCTATAGATCCGTTCCCAAGCTCGATTCCAGCTTTTATAATTTTGTCGCAATCTTCTCTTTTGGTGATATTGCCCGTTACTATTACACCCTCACAGCCCGCTTGCTTAACGAGTTTTAGAGTCTCTTGAGCAGGATCTAAATCCATGTCAGCGATAATAATATTAGCGCCGTGCTTGGCGTATAATTCTGCTGTCGCTTGCCCGATGCCTCTACCCGCTCCGGTAATCACTGCTACTTTCCCATCTAATAATTTGCCCATACTACCATCATACCCAGTTTATTTTTTTACAAACATTAAGATAATTACAGAGTTTATTAAAGACTCTAAACACTAATGCATAATACTGATAATATTTTATATTGGAAAGGCAAATTGCCTTGATTATATATGGACAAAAAAATTATTGTTGTAGGTGGTGGATTGGCTGGCTTATCGTCAGTTTTAAAAGCGGCGCAATTAGGTTTTGAAGTAGATCTTTTATCGCTAGTGCCGGTCAAAAGATCACATTCGGTTTGCGCGCAAGGCGGAATAAACGCCGCAAAAAACATTAAGGGCGAAGGTGATCATCCAGACAAACATCTGTTTGATACAGTTTATGGCGGAGATTTTTTAGCTAATCAAGGACCCGTAAAACGCATGTGCGACGCGGCTCCCAGCATTATTGATATGTACGCTAGATTTGGGGTTATGTTCAACCGTACTCCAGAAGGCAATCTTGATTTTAGAAGATTTGGGGGTACTCTATATCACCGTACAGCTTTTGCTGGAGCGACTACTGGTCAACAACTTCTTTATTCACTTGATGAGCAAGTAAGAAGATTTGAAGCTGAGGGTAAAGTCAAAAAATATGAAGGCTGGGAAATGCTCTCTGCGGTTCTTGATGACGATGGGATCTGTAGAGGTCTGGTAGCCCAAAACCTTACAACGATGGAGCTGAGAATCTTTAAAGGTAATGCTGTCATTCTAGCGACTGGTGGACCTGGTAATGTTTTTGGAAGATCGACAAACGGTGCGATCAATAATGGTATTGCAGTGTCGACTGTTTATAAGCAAGGAGCTTATTACGCAAATGGAGAATTTATCCAGGTGCACCCGACTGCTATTCCAGGCAGTGACAAAGATAGACTCATGTCAGAATCTGCTCGCGGAGAAGGTGGAAGAATTTGGACTTATAAAGATGGTAAGCCTTGGTACTTCCTTGAGGAGAAATATCCTAAGTATGGTAATCTCGTGCCTAGAGATATCGCTACTAGAGAAATTTTTGATATCGTCGTTAATAAAAAGTTAGGCGTTAACGGCAAACGCTGTGTCTATCTAGATCTTACCCATAAATCACGCGCTGAACTTGATAAAAAGCTCGGTGGCATTCTTGAAATTTATGAAAAATTCAAAGGGGTAGACCCCAGAGAAGTACCGATGGAAGTCTTTCCTTCAGTGCATTACAGCATGGGCGGTATATGGGTAGATAATGATAAGCAAATGACCAATATCCCTGGATTATTTGCGGCTGGCGAGTGCGAGTATCAATACCACGGAGCGAATAGATTAGGAGCTAACTCTCTCTTGTCATGCACATTTGGGGGGCTTCAAGCTGGAGAGCACAGCACTAACTACATCAAGGGTCTCAAAAAATCTTTTAGCGATATCAGCGAAGATGTGTTTAAAAACCAATTAAAAGCAGAAGAAAATTTAATCTCTAGCATTAGCTCTCAGGAAGGTAATGAAAACGCTAGAGCTCTTCATATCGAGCTTGGCGATTTGATGACAGAGAATGTAACAGTTGTTCGCTACAATAAAAACCTTCAAGAGACCATGGTTAAAATTTCTGAGCTTCAAGAGAGAATCAAAAAAGCAAAACTTCCTGATTCAACGCGCTGGACTAATCAAAGCTTGTTTTACACTAGAGAAGTTATGCATATGCTTGACCTTGCTAAGATTATTACAGCAGGCGCGCTTGCCCGCAATGAGAGTCGCGGTGCCCATTACAAGCCAGAATTCCCTACTAGAAATGATGCAGATTGGTTGAAGACTACACTTGCTAGCTACAAGAATGGCGATGTGGCTTTAAGCTATGAAACGATCGACACCAGCCTAGTTACACCAATAGCAAGAGATTATAGTAAATAATCATGAGTTACAAGAAAAACCCACAACCTAAGATAGACCCTTTTAATATCTACACTGCAATAGATATTATGGATGAGAAGTGCGTCAGGCTTTATAAAGGTGATTTTGATATAAGCACCACTTATAATAACGATCCTGATTTTGTAGCTAAGCGCTGGAAATCATTAGGCGCGAAATATTTGCACATAGTAGATCTAGATGGTGCTCGAGAAGGGCGCGCAGTAAACATCGCACTTATCCGCAGAATAATTACCGAATCAAAACTACCTATTCAAGTAGGAGGCGGTATCCGCAACACCAGCACGATCAAGAGATTACTAGATGTCGGAGCGACAAGAGTTATTCTTGGAAGTGCCATCGTTAAAGATCCAGACTTCGTAAAATCAGCTCTTAAAGAATTTGGTGGAGATAAAATAGTTCTAGGAATTGATTGCAAAGATGGCTATCTAGCAGTGGAGGGGTGGAAAGAGCACTCAAACTTACGCGCTGAAGATATAGTACAAGAATATGAATCCCACGGTCTGAAGATTATCCAATTTACAGATATTGAAAAAGATGGGACTCTAGAAGGTCCTAATATAGAGGCTTTAAGAGACTTACTTGAAAAAACCAAAGTAAAAGTTATTGGAAGCGGTGGCATTGGATCTATTGTCGACGTTTTTGAAATTAAAAACCTAAAACAAAGAGGCTATAACATAGATGGTGTCATCATCGGTAAAGCTCTTTACTCAGGCAAAATTAAACCATCAGAATTATTTTGCGATGAAGTTTATTACTAGAAATGAAAATTTTAGATCACTCTGCTAATTTAAAAGCTCTTGGGATTACTTGTTCAACTGCACTTGGAATGTTCGATGGAGTACACCTCGGACACAAAAGAGTCATAGAAGCCACTGTCAAACACGCTCAAGCTCATAACCAAAAATCTGCAGTCATTACCCTATCGCGCCACCCTCGAGAATTAATTACTAAGAATGCCCCAGAGCTAATAACAAATCTATCAGCACGCCTGAATCTCTTTGAGCGACTGGGCTTGGACTATGTGCTGATCTTGGATTTTAACGAGGAGCTCAGAGAAACTTCTGCCCGAGATTTTTTTGAAAAATATCTTTTAAATTTCTTGAATACGAATTTTATTAGTATCGGTTATGATCACCACTTTGGTAAAAACAGATCTGGTACTCCTGAATTACTTGCCAAATGGTGTCAGGAATTGAATTTGGAGTGCTATATCACGCCCGTGTTAGAAATTGATGGTGCTGGAGTAAGTAGTTCGCGCATTAGGAATTTAATCAAGAGCGGTGATCTGGACACTACCAATAAATTGCTTGGTCATGAGTATTTAATCTGCTCTGATGTTATAAAAGGTGAGGGGCTCGGCTCCAAGCTAGGCTTTCCGACTGCGAATCTAGCTATTGATAGTAATCTGGTCTATCCCAAATTTGGAGTTTATTATGGACATTGTATTATTGCAAATGAAAAGCAATCAAGGAGCTGTTTGGTAAACATTGGAATAAGACCAAGTGTTAGTAATTCAGCACAAATGAGTATCGAAGTTTATATACTTGATTTTGACCAAGATATCTATGGCAAAAGTCTTCAGCTTAGTTTAAAAAACAAAATTAGGGATGAAATCAAATTTTCATCACTTGATGAATTAAAAGAACAAATCAATAGCGATCTAAAATTTGCCTTAACCCAATCTTAATCTAATTTCTATTAAATATAATTTAATGAGCATTCTAAACGAATTGCTTGATAAATTAGAGATTTCTGTAAAATCTGATACAGAATCTATTTTGCATGGCCAAAAAGTAAATCATCACATGCAAAAATCTAATTACTTCACTAGTAATAAAATAAATTCTGAAAGAAATCCTGATGAAGAAGTTTTTTTTAATACTGTTTTAAATCAACCACCCCAGCTTCCGCCAAACAATCACCCGCAAATTTCAATCAAAAAATCTAATTATTTACCTACTTATTCAAATAATCCTACTCTTGACTCAAAGGCAATTAAAAATCTTATAGCCTTCTTTGTTAATGAGCCCTGTATCAATATTTATAATTTTAATCATGCAGAAAAATTATTAGCAAGATTTATAAATCTAAAAAATATAACTGATATAGAAGAATTAAAACATAAACTATCCAACTTACAAGAAGAATTTGATAAACACACTTCTAGCCATGATAAGTTTGGCAAATTACTGCTGAATTGGTCTTTGAGAGTTAAAGGTATTAAATTAACTATAACTAGACCCAAACTCGCAGGCTTCAAACAATTAATTGCAATTAATTTCAATCAAGATATTGAAATTAGCATTCTAAGCTATTGGACTGGCAAACAAAACAAACATGAATTTATAAAATCTCGCTCACAAAATCGAATTCATAAAAAAAATCATCGAAGCTCAATTGCATTTGATGCAGAAGTATGGAGATCGTTTAATTTTGCTGGTATCAGTTTTAAAAATTACTTTAAAACACTAGAATGCCTAGAAAGAAACCGAAACACCTTACCAGATTTAATTCAGGAAATTAATAGAAAGTCACTAATAAAAGTCATTCACGAAAATTATTTAAATAATGTAACTATTAAGTCAGATAATCATGAAACTGCTTATTTGAGTTTTGTAACAAATAGATCTCAAAAAGTGGATATTAAGATTTGTAGTTATGCTTCAAGCATTGTAGTCGGATAAATTGAAAATCGCTCAGTGAGAACTAAGTAGAATATAGATTGGCAAATGAGCACTAATTTAAAATGATTGACCAAAGTAACAAGACCTAGCTATAATTTTTCTGTGGTTCTGCTAAAACTAGCTAAATATCTACAACTCAAGCTAAATAAATTATTTCTTTTTTGGGGACGCATGATGGAACTAGGGTTGGGCTTAATCCAATGTTTTTTAAAATTAAAAATTGATTTTAAAAACTTTCTGGAACAGTCATTTATTTTAGTACTCAATAGTTTAAGCCCTGTGATTGTCATTGGTATTGCTCTTGGGATAGTAATTGGAGTGCAAATGGGTCCAGAATTTGTTGCACATGGTTTAGGTAATAAGCTAGGTATAATCTCTGCTCTCACGATGACTCGAGAGTTAATGCCTGTCATAGGATCACTTATGATTGCAACTCAGTTCGGTACTGGAATTTCAGCTGAAATTGCAAACATGAAAATTAGTGAGCAAATAGATGCTCTAAAAGTTTTCAAAGTGGATCATGTTGAATATCTGGTAATGCCCAGATTTCTTGCCGCTATTATTTTTTGCCCTGTTATAGTTTGGATTAGTGCTGTGATTTCTGTCTTTAGTACTTTTTTTACTGTTTATATTAACCATGGAATTCGATTTCAGGGATATATTAATAGTATTTGGGACTATTTACAGCTAAAAGATATAGGTCTGTGCTTGATTAAATCTTCAATATTTGGAGGATTAATTGTTTTAATTGCACTGGCTATAAGCCTTTCAGTTAGAGGAGGAGCCAAAGAAGTCGGGAAGGCCACGACTCAAACAGTGATTACTAGTTTTATATTTATTGTTTTTGTAGATTTTATTATTACCACAATTTATCTCTAGAATGAACTCTAAACTTATAGATAAATATAAAAACGAATTTGAAGAGCTTTATAAACTTTATGAAGAATATAATTTTCATACAAACATCTCAAGTATTCGAGAAAAACAAGAAGTATATCAAAAGCACTTTTTAGATTCTTTGACTTGCTATGATTTTGTAAAAAACTCTAAAACCCTCATAGATATTGGGACAGGAGGAGGATTCCCTGCTCTGGTGCTTGCAATAGTACTACCTGATTTAAAAATTACAGCCGTTGATAGTATTGGCAAGAAAATCAGGTTTGTTGAATTAGTAAAAGAGAAACTAGCACTCAACAATTTAACATCACTCTGCGCGCGGGCTGAAGTGCTGGCAAGAGATAAAACTTATAGAGAAAATTTTGATATTTGCACTTCTCGCGCTGTCGCTCAGCTAAATATTTTGCTTGAGATTACTATTCCTTTTATCAAAAACAATGGTTTTCTTATCGCCTTTAAAAAATTTCCAATTCCTGAAGAGCTCAAAAACTCTCACAAAGCGGTCAAAACTCTAGGAGCTGAAAAAATCCAAGAAATTGTATATGAGAGCGATAGGCAATTGTTAATTTATAAAAAAGTTTTTAAAACACCAAGCCAATATCCTCGAGATTCAGCAAAAATCAAAAAAAACCCACTCTAATTTTGGTATAATCATTAGTGCGGAGTGGAGCAGTCTGGTAGCTCGTTGGGCTCATAACCCAAAGGTCGTAAGTTCAAATCTTGCCTCCGCAACCAATTTATTATGAATTGTGAGTTTTTAGACTTAAGAAGCGTAGCTTGTCCTATCAATTTTGTACGTACAAAAATCAAGCTTGATACGATGCTAATTAGTAGCCAATTAAAAGTCTTACTTGATGACGGAGAGCCAATCCATAGCGTCAGTACTAGCATTACACAAGAGGGGCACGTTATTCTTCGACAAGAGCAGGACCCGCTTGGACACTGGATCTTAGAAATCCAGAAAAAATAAAGTTTAAATTAACTACATTATAGAATCAATATCATTAATCTTTGGTGGGTCTATAAAAATTGAATCAAAACTAACAGAACTATTGTATTTCTTGGAACTTGAGGTCCATAGCTTCTCTAGTTGAACTTTATGCTCGACTGATTTAGCTACATAACCCGTTACCATTGAACTAAAAAGTAAATGCGTTAAAGCTGTCTTGCTTATCGTCATAGATGTAGAAACAATTTCATCTGGCATTTGCCCAAGTAGAGCAGATATACTCGACTCAAAAAACTCTTTGGCATCCTCGCTGATATCATCGGCTATTCTTGCCAAATCATCTTTGTTGCTTTCTTGGAAAAAATCAACAATAGAATTATTAGATTGATCACCTGATTTGAAATCATTATTAAGAAAACTCATTTATTAGATT
>JBEAYS010000012.1:0-2737 GCA_041170505.1 Cyanobacteriota bacterium | reverse complement strand
GTTTTCTACTAATGAACGTATCAGCTTGATTACAGACTCAGGTTCGTTTAAAGAAGTTTTTGCAGATATCGAGGCTGTTGATCCGCTTGGTTTCAATGACGGGCGCCCTTATCCCGATCAGCTTAAGAAAGCTAAAGAAAAAACTAAATACAATGAAGCTATTTGTACAGGAACAGCTCAAATTGATGGTATTGATATTGCTCTTGCAGTTATGAATTTTGACTTTTTGGGCGGAAGTATGGGGAGCGTGGTCGGTGAAAAATTCACTCGCCTGGTAGAGCTTGCCATAGAAAAAAAATTACCGCTTATTTCTGTTTCTTGCTCTGGCGGCGCTAGAATGCACGAGGGTATTTTGAGCTTGATGCAGATGGCAAAAACATCGATCGCTCTGGAACGCTTATCAAAAGCGGGCTTGGCGTTTTTCTCGATTTTAACAGATCCTACTTACGGCGGTGTTTCTGCTAGTTTTGCTACGCTCGGTGATTTGCTGATTGCTGAACCTGGTGCGAGGATTGGGTTTGCGGGGCGCAGGGTGATTGAAGAAACTGTTCGCGAAAAATTACCTGCAGATTTTCAAACAGCAGAATATCTTCTAGAGCACGGTCAAATCGATATCATTATTAACCGTAAAGAGATGAAGGCTAAGCTCTCTCAGTTACTTTATATGCATGGTTATTTACCAAAATCCTTTAAAGCACCCGACGTCTTGAGTGCCAGAAAAGAAGATGCTTTTGAGATAAAAACCCCATCAAAAGACGTGCCTATGGATTTTGAAAAACCTCTTCTTAAGATTCAAGAAGAAATTTCTACACTTGAGTCGCGCGTTTCATCAGATAGCGATAAAAAAGCACTTGAAAATTTAAAAGTCCAATACGACCAAGTAGCAGAGACTATCTATAAAAACCTCTCTCCTATTGATATTACCAAGGTTGCTCGTCACCCTAACAGACCTAATGTGGCAAATTACTTAGATATGCTCTGCGGACCAGATAACTGGATAGAACTACATGGGGACCGAGCTGGGACTGATGATGGCGCGATGCTTACGGCAATTGCCTGTATTGAAGGTATTAATTTTATTGCCATTGGTACTCGCAAAGGTAGATCCATAAAAGAAAATCAAAAATGTAATTTTGGTATGCCTCAACCAGAGGGTTACAGAAAAGCAAAAAGATTTTTTGAACATGCTAATAAATTTGGTTTGCCGATTCTTACTTTTGTCGATACGCCAGGTGCGTATCCTGGTCTAAATGCGGAAGCTAATGGTCAATCTATTGCTATTGCTGAGAACCTCAAGTCTCTTGCTAATTTAACTGTTCCAGTTATTGCTGTTGTAACTGGCGAAGGCGGCTCTGGTGGTGCGCTTGCAATTGGTGTTGCCAACAAAGTCTTAATGCTTGAAAATTCCGTTTATTCTGTAATCAGCCCCGAAGGTTGCGCAGCGATTTTGTGGAGAACTAGAGATAAAGCAACACAAGCGGCAGAAGCACTTAAAATCACTGCTCGTGACTTGAAGTCACTTGAAATAGCTGATGAGATTATTGCTGAGCCTTTGGGCGGAGCTCATAAAAACTGGAAACAAGTGGGTGAGATAATGAAGGATGTCATCCTTAAAAATCTTACTGAAATGTCTAAACTCTCTGGTGATGAGCTTTATAATCATAGAGTTAAGAAGTTTTATGCGTATGGAAAATTCGCTGAAAAAATAAAAGTTTAGGTCGTGAGATTTAGATTCGGGGTTTTATTAAGTTTTGTTGTAATCATCTGCCTGAGTGGGTCCCCGGCTCGTGCTCTGTTTGGAAGCTCCAAATCTAAAAAATCTAAACAAGACCTAAAAGATTTTAAAAAAGTTTTGCCTAGCGATACTGGCAAAAAGACCATAACTGACCCAGATAAAGAAATCCCGCGCACTCAACATGATAAAGAAATGGATACAATAGTGCAAAAGCACTTAGGAAGTGATTTTAGGCGAGCAAATGTTTTTGATTTTTATGGCATGGAATTAACTCAAGAGCGTATCAGCGGGCTTAATGCGAAGGAAGCCGCTGAGGTGATGGAGTATTATAACTATGCACGCAAGGATTTAGAAAAAATCTGCAGATCCAAGTTCATTCCTGTCGTTAAAATGGACATGAACGCTGATCGGGAGCTTGATTACTCAATCGTCGTTAAGAACTTAGTTTCAGATCAAATTATGCTAGCTATTGTAAATAGCAAAGGAAAAATTTATTTAGAGCCTTTTAAAGCTACGTTTATTGAAAAAGTAAATGAGGGTAATTATCCGACTACTGTTGTTCTTGGTGCAAAAAGAAGAACGATTAACAGTCCTAGTCTGCGTTTGGTAGCTTTTGAAGAAGATTCTCAAATACTATATTTTGATCAAAAGAAAAAATCATGGGAGTTACTCACAATTGGTCAACAGTAAAATAGCTTTAGTGACAGGTAACGGCAAAGGCATTGGAAAAGCAGTCAGTGACTGGCTTAAAGAAAATGGCTATCAAGTGCCGCTCGTACTTCGCTCAAAAGATTATGATATTACTCTGCCAGATACAGCTACCAAGCTTGCTGATTTGATAATAAAAGATTATGGCAGAATAGATCTTTTGATTAATAATGTCGGTAATTATATCCCTAAATATATTGATGAAATGTCTGTCACTGAGTGGCACGAGATGATGAATAGTAATTTTAACTCAGCATTTTATTTGTCTAAGGCTTTTTTGCCGCATTTGCGTGC
>JBEAYS010000011.1:0-17958 GCA_041170505.1 Cyanobacteriota bacterium | reverse complement strand
CGTCTTGTCGATAGCTGATAGATAAAAAATTAAAGATCCACTGAAAAATGCGACTTCGTCGATTTTCCAACCCTGAGCCAAGAAGGGATCTTGGCTCAGGGAGTGGATCCTAAATATTTTTGTTAGGCGGATTCCGCCTCAAAACTTCGTTTTTTAGCGAATCCTTAATAGGGAAATCATCCCAGGGTTCCTTATCTGTAATGGTTCCGTCGGGTAAATAAAAATAAATTTTTCCATTTTGCATAAATGCCGAGGGGATTCCAAGTCTGCAATTTTTTTCTTTTTCTTCTTGCATGGCTGAAGCTGCGATTTTGTTCATAAAAGCGCTTCTTTTGTAAATTTCAATATCATCAAAAGAATCTACTGCTTTGAAGTCTTGATTATCCATTTTTTGTATCCTCAATTATTTGTATAAAATCATCAAAAAGTGGTTGTAAAAGAATTTCAACATTATCATTTATACCCTGAGCAACTTGCTTAAAATCATAAAACTCGTTGTTAAAATAAATTGAGTACAGATCTACTTGCAGACGATATAAATCCCAAAACTTTAATAGTCCTCTTTTAAATCTTCTGATCACATCCTCCTCGGGAACATCATGGCCGCCTTGTCTTACTCGAGATTTGATTCTATTTATACAAAGAGTTTCAGAGCCAAGAAATATATAAGTCAAAAACTCATAATTGGTTACATCGAGAAATTTTTTAGCAAAAGTGGTTTTCCCAGAACCATTAGCACCAGCGACAATAACCACTTGATTTTTCTTTTGACTCGTCACTAAACTTAATATAGCACCCCTAGAAGGTCATAATCTTGTTGTTGATGACAAGCCGGGCGCTATAATGAAAAAATAAAATTATGAATCCCACAAAAATTCAATATAAGCATATTCGTTTTTTAGGCGCAGAAGGCATTGGAATGACTGCTCTAATCAAAATTTTAGAACAGCAAAAAAAACTCGGCATCCAAAACCCCGAGCTTAAAATTTCCAAAAGCGATTTAGCCTACAAGGTAAACGACCCGCTTGATCAGGATATAGATTTGGTGGTGCGCAGTACGGCTATTAGTAGTTCTGATCCAGAATTCGAGGAACTACTCAAGCGCAGAGTCGAGATTTGGCATCGCAGTGAAATGCTAAATTACCTCAGCGCGCCCTATAAACAAGTGGTGGTATCAGGTACTCACGGCAAGACCACTTGCTCAGCTATTTTGGCGCACATCTTGGTGGAATGTGGTCTGGATCCGTGTTTTGCTGTGGGTGGAATTTTGAGCAATTATAATACCAATGGCAAAGCTGGAGCCGGTGAGTTTTTTGTACTGGAGGGCGATGAGTCTGATAAAAGTTTTACCAGAACCACTCCCTATCTGGCTTTGGTCACATGTATCGAGCCTGACCACCTCGAAAATTACCCTGGCGGGATCGAAGAGATCAAAAACTGTTTTTATAAATTCTTGGACTCAGCTGAGATTTGCGTGATAAATATTGATGATCCTCTGCTAAAAGCCTATCAGCAAGCTAATTTGAGCAGAACTAATATAATTTGCTATTCAGGTGATGAGCTTCAACAATATGATTTTCAGCTAAAAATTCCCGGTAACTACAATAAGCTAAATGCTCTTGGTTGCCTAAAAGCGGCTCAGGCATTGGGCTGTAATCTAGAACAAGCGCTTAAAGCTCTAGGTAGTTTTAGCGGAATCAAGCGCAGATTTGAGCTTATAAACGATAGTTACAATGGCTCTATAAAAGTTTATGATGACTACGCACATCACCCCACCGAGCTAAAAGCTTTTCTGGAAGGCGCTCTATCATTGAATCCTAAAAGAATGGTGTTTGTGTATCAGCCACATCATCCTGAGCGCACCCAGCAGTTTTGGAATGAATTTGTAGAGGTGCTTAAGCAATTTCCGCCCCAGCATCTATGCTTATTAGCGGAAGTCTATGTGGCGCGTAGCAAGCACATTCCAGGAATTACCTGCAAGCGCATGGTCGAAGAAATTAACCTACCTAATGTAAAATTCCTAACAGCAGAAAACCTCGAAACCACTTCCCAAGGGAATCTCAGCGACATGGCAAAAGCCTACAAACAATCTATCGACGACAATCTAACTGGCGCGGATTACTTATTTATTGTGGGCGCTGGCAATATTTCCAAAGTGGCTGAAGCTTTTAAGAAATAATTAATCATGATAAAATGGATTAATGAGTTCATTAAATTTAGACTTGCTCAAACAATTTCTTGAAAGTCAATACTCTCGAAACTTGGTTTTTAAAACAGAAAATATCGAAATAGTGCTTATGTGTTGGTTACCTGGGCAAAAAACTGTTGTTCATGATCATGGTAATTCAGATGCTATCACCTTTGTTTTAGATGGTGAGATGAGCTGTATCACACACTATCCTGATGGCAGTCAAGAGGCTAGTGTTTTAAAAAAAGGAGAGATGGAATTAATACCAGTAGGAATTAAACACGAAGTAAAAAATAATTCCACCAGTAATATTACTACTTTGCACATTTATTCTCCGCCGCTATCCACCGAGAATGCTAGCCAATCTCTAGGCTACAACAATGACACGCAAACCCAAACTATAAACCTTAACGATCAAACTCTTAACTATCTTGTTGGATGTATACCGGAAGACCTAATTAAACTTCTTGGGTCAAAAGAAAAGCAACGCAAGACTGTAACCATTATCGGAGGCGGTTTTTCCGGGACTTTAGTAGCTACTCAATTCATGAAACAGCATTTAGGTAACGAAGAATTGCAAATCATCTTAATTGAAAGAGCTCCAAGATTCGCAAGGGGGTTTGCATATTCCACAAACAGTCCAAAACATTTTTTAAATGTTCCAGCTGGTAAAATGAGTGCCTTTGTGGAAGATTCTAATCATTTTTTGGATTGGGTTCAAAAAAGAAATCCGACTATTAGCCCTTCAAGCTTTGTACCTCGAATGTTGTATGGGGAATATTTGGAGAATGTTCTTTTTCAAGCCGATCAAAGTAAAGCTTCAAACATTAAATTCAAACGCATTAATGATGAGGCTTTAAATATATCAATAGACCAAAAAGAAAAAAAAGCGACTGTGTATCTCGAAAGCGGCATAAATATCAAAACTGATCATGTGATTTTGGCAGTAGGTAACTATCCACCAAAAAATCCATACGTAAAAGAATCAAGTTTTTATAATAGCGATAAATACTCAAGAGATCCTTGGTCTTCTAAGACTACGTTAGGCATTGAAACTACTGATTCAATCCTTCTAATTGGGACAGGTCTTACTATGATTGATAAAGCCGTAGAACTTAATCACAAAAAACATTCAGGGAAAATATATGCTTTATCAAGACATGGTTTAATCCCCAAAACACATGATCTAAACTCAGGGTTAATTAACCCTGACATAGAAAAGATTCTGCTAAAAAAAGATCTGAAATCTATGATGAAAAGTATTAGAGAAGAAATCAATAAAGTATTGATTGATGGTCAAGATTGGAGAGCGTATATAGATGGTCTTAGACCTCATATTCAAAATTTATGGCAATCCCTAGATCAAAAAAATAAAAAACAATTCTTTAGACATCTTAGACCCTATTGGGATACTCACAGACACAGGATTCCAGATCAAGCAGCTATCATTATAGAAACAATGATTAATTGCAAACAGCTGGAAATTATCGCTGGTAAAGTAATTGAATTTAAAGAACAAAAAAATTCAGTAGAAGTTCTTTTTAAACGTCGAGGATTAGACCAAATTGAATCATTAACCGTATCAAAAGTAATTAACTGTACTGGATCTGAACAAGATTTTTGTCAAATACAGGATCCGCTTATTATAAATTTACTTGAGCAAGGTCTTATAAAGCCCGATGCTCTATCACTCGGTCTTGAAGCAGATAAGCAAGGAGCTCTTCTGGATTCAAGCAATCAAATCTCGGAAATCCTTTATACACTGGGACCTACTTTAAAAGGACAACTCTGGGAAACTACCGCAGTCCCGGAAATTAGGGTACAAGCTGAAAATCTAGCAAAAAAAATATTAACAAAAATTATCACTATTACAAATAAAGCTTCTATTTAAATACCCTTTAAATACTCCGCCAAAATACTAACGGGATGCAAAACCTTGTAATCCTTGCCTAGAGAAGATTGTATCTGAGACATACAACCAGGATTAGCGGTAGCTACGATATGAGCAGAAGTAGCTTGGATATTTTGAGCTTTTAGCTTGCCAATTTTTTCTGCCATCTGGGGCTTAATTAGGTTGTAAATGCCTGCTGATCCACAGCACATATCAGCATCCACCAGTTTAGCGATATTGAGATTAGGAATTTTTTCAAGCCAGGCAAGATAGTCATAAGCCAATCCCTGACGATGATTCAAGTGGCAAGCTGGATGATAGGTAATAAACTGTTCAGGAAATTCTTGATTAGTTTCTTCTACAAAAACTGATTTGGAGATTGGGTCTTTTGGGGCTGTGTTGAGAGCTTCTACTAGATCAAGAATTTTTAGATCAAGAACATTTTCTTTTAGAAAAGCTCCACAACCAGCAGAGTTCATGACCACAGGATAGCCATAGCTAGTGAGTTTTACCATAAATTGATTTAGCTGAGCTTGACCTATTCCAGCTTCGCCGCTATGACTAGCAAGCGCTCCACAACAGCCAAGCTCTGGTACAAGCACATGATACCCAAAGCGATTAAGCACATAAATAGTATCGTGATGGACCTCATTAAAAAAAGTATCCATCAAGCAACCCAAGGGCATGATAACAGTGCGCTCATCTTCTTTAATATCAAAAAATATTTCTTCTGATTTATAAATCACACCTGTTTCTATCGATCTATAAGGCTTAGCTAGAGTGGGTTTGGTCTTAAGCGGAACCAAAAAAGAAAACTTCTCGTAGCAAGATCTAAACAGATTTAAAATTTTTCTATTGGGCAAAACCACGCTAAAAGCAAGCTTACGAATAAAGCCCCAGAAGCCTTTATTATAATTAGTTTTATGAAGGGTATGCCTAGCATAGTCCAGAATTGATCCATACTCAACACCAGATGGACACACAGTTTCACAAGCATAACAGCTCAAGCAGTTATCAAGATATTCAAGAGATTTTTTGCCAAGAGATTGATCTTGAGGCTCTTGATTTATGAATTTATTAATCAAATAAAGCCTTCCACGAGGAGATTGACCTTCATTTCCAGTAACTTTATAAGTTGGGCAAGCTGGAAGACACATCCCACAATGGATACAGGCTTTTAGCTGATCTTCTAATTGCTCAGAATAATAACTAGCGTCCTTAAAAATATGCTCGGCATCAAGCATACTTACTCGCTCCTAAAAAAACACCCGGATTAAGCAGATCATAAGGATCATAGTTAAACTTAAGTTTTTTTATCATTTCATCTTCAAATCTATTAATGGGGATACAGAGTTTTTTTTCGAGTTGTAAGTTTAGAGCATTAATCGGGAACACTCTTAAATAAACAGGTCCAAGCCCGTCTGTCGCTAAGATATTATTGATTTGTCCTGCTAAATCTTCTAATCCAAGAGCGCCAGCATAAAAATCAATCCTAGAATACTTCGGATAGACGACGATATTTTCTCCAAAAGCCCTTAGAAGCTTTTTATAAATATTAGCTAAATTAGCAAGGCTAGTAAAAAACTCTATTCTAAGATCATCGCCAGGATATTTTTTTTGGAAGGGTAGTTTTTTGAAATCCAGACGATCATGAAAATCAATTTCTATGTTTTTATTTTTTAAAAAAGCTTGCAGTTTAAAAAGAAGCTTTTTGGCTCTAAGATCGAGCAAAGCTTCACTAGCAGAAAGTCTCAGACGTAGTTCGATATTAAACAAACCTTCTTTTAGTTTCTTGCTTAATATCGACATCTCAAGTGTCTCATCAAAATTAGAGGTGCTAATTTCATAAAGTTCACTGAGACTTTGTTGGTTAATGAGTTTTAGTACATCATCTACATCAAATTGAATAATTATTTCTACTTGAAATTCAGGTTTTTTTTCTATCTTCAAGCAGGTGTGCCTAATTAAGGCAAGAGCATTTCGAGAGCCCAAATAAATTTTTGAAAGATCATAGCCTGATACATTTTTTATCACCTTACCACCAGTCTTAGTCTCTATGCCGTTTATATCCATCAGCTCTAATCCTAAAACTTGCTTATAAAGATCATTACCCCAATTTTCAGCTAAAATTCGAGATAGTGAATAACCTGGTGGAGCCCAAATCCTAGAATAAAGCCCAAACTCTAGAAGGTCTCTATCCAAGTCCCCAAGTGTCATTGCACCAGGTACTTGAGCTACAAAATCTTGATGCTCGATTTTATAAGCACAAGCTTCATCAGAAAGTTCAAGTTCTTTTATGTCGCCAGCAAGCTCAAGAGGGATATAATCTTTTTCAGTAAATAGTTTATTAGAATTAGTTTTTAGAACTTGCATCTAGAGCTTGCTTGCCTGCTGATGTGCCTTTATTTCAAGTTTATCATTTAAGTCAAGAAGAGTGCCGTGCTCCTCAAGATAAGGATGCTTACTGGTTTTTAGAGCCCTAAACAATAATTCATCAGCCAAATGTGGATTTTTAGGAAGAAGGCTACCGTGTAAATAAGTACCAAAAATATTTTTGTAAACCGCTCCCTCAAAACCATCTTCGCCGTTATTACCAAATCCAGTTCTTACAGAAGCTAGCGGACTTGTTCTATCAGAGATAATATAAGTGCGCCCAGAATGATTCTCAAAGCCCACCACAGTATTTAAAACAGACTTTACATTGAGGTCTATAAGCAGATCCGCGCAGACATTTCCAATCAAGCGATCTTGCTTCTTACCCTGTTCTTGAGGTTTTGCACGGGTAATAATATCTAAGATACCCAACCCTGGTATATCTAAACCCTCAGAAGTCTGATAGCTTTTGCCAAGTAATTGATAACCACCACAAACAGCCAAAACAGGTTTACCAGCTGAAACACAATCATCTAACTCATTTGTGCGCTTTAATAAATTCTCAGCTACATCTTGTTGTTGTTGATCTTGTCCGCCACCAATAAAAAAAAGGTCATAATCAAAAAACTTTTTTTGAAACTCCCCAAGCCCTATCTCCTCGACTATGACCGGGATTGAACGCCATTCAAGTCGCTTAACCAGAGTAAGCACATTACCTCTATCACCATAAAGATTAAGAAGGTCAGCATAAAGATGGGCTATTTTAAGAGCTTTCACAAGATCCTCCTTCTAGTTATGTATACTGCCAATCACTTGGCTTATCACGGTAGTCCTTGATCATAATGCCCGCTTTATTTAAGCCATCTCTAATCAAATCACTAGTCTGAAAGTCTTTGTTCAAGCGAGCCTTAGCTCTCATATCCAAGACCAAATTCATAACATCACCAAGAGCTTGATCTGCGCCCTGAGAGGATTTGGACTCCTGACCTAAGTCAAAACCTAAAATACTAAGTAAATAAATTATGGTCTTATACTTGTCACTACTTTTGTTTTCAAATATCAAAGCCAATGCTTGAGCAGTTCCCAGGTCATTATCCATGACTTTAATAAACTCATCGACCAAGGCTAAATCTAACTCGCTGGTTGGGATGCGCTCATGCAGTAGCTCACGACTAGTTGGCTTCAAAAGATCTAGCTCTGATTGGAGGCTGGCAATGAGCTTCTGGAAGCCTTGCTCAGCTGATTTTAAAGCCTCGTGACTGAAGTTGATTTGTTTTTTGTAGTGAGTACCCAAACAAAAATATCTTATAGTATTTGGGTTATAAATATCTAGAAGTTCTCTTATCGTAAAAAAATTACCTTCAGACTTAGACATTTTGGAGCCATTAACCATAACCATGCCATTATGCATCCAATACTTAGCTAACGGCTTGCCAGTAAGGGTTTCAGACTGAGCGCACTCGTTTTCGTGATGCGGATGAATCAAATCATCTCCGCCAGCATGAATATCAAGAGTCTCACCAGCAGAATTTTCTTCCAAGATAGATTTGATCATAGTACTACATTCTAAGTGCCAGCCCGGTCTACCAGAGCCCCACGGCGAGCTAAAACTAAACTCCGGCTCATTAGGGAAATTTTTCCAAAGCGCGAAATCTAACTGAGATTCTTTTTTAGAGTTGGAATCAATCCGCGAAAGACCCTCCTGAAGTTGATCTAGGGTCAAACCCTTTAGCTGACCGTAATTTTGATGCTTGGTAACTCTAAAATAAACATCCCCATCTATAGCGTATGCAGAACCTTGATCTAATAAATCTTGAATAAAATCAAACATTTGATTCAAATAATCGGTCGCTCGCGGCTCATAATCAGGCCAAGAGATATTTAATCGCGCCAAATCCTGCCAAAATTCAAAAGTATAAATCCTAGAAAGCTTATCAGCACTGATTCCTAACTGTTTAGCTCGCGCCACGATCTTATCATCGATATTAGTAATATTTCTAATCCATTTAATATTGAATTTTTTGAATTTTAAGTAACGGTACAAAATATCCCACACTAAACAACTGCGAGCATGACCAATATGCGAAACATCATAGACAGTAGGACCGCAACTATAAACAAAAACCCTATCGGGATTTATTGGCTTAAACTCTTCTAACTCTCTAGTTAAGTTATTGTAAAACTTCATCTCTAATTAAAAACTAGCATCAAATTGACTTTCACGGACTTCGAACTTATGATTTAGAACCAATTCTTGAAGCTTAAACATCTCCAAGGCTTCGTCGCGACTCTCATGATCGTAGCCTAGTAAGTGCAATAGACCATGGACAAATAACATAGCTAGTTCATCTTTTAGAGGCTTGTTTTGCTCCTTAGCCTGCTGTTGTGCTTTTTGGATACAAATAATCACATCCCCAAGAGCGGCATCCTCAGGATCAAGATCTGGCTTATCTACTAAGTCCTCAAACTTAAATAAATCAACAGAAGTATTTCCAATAGCATTAAACGAAAGCACATCTGTCACTTGATTAATATTGCGGTAAAGAGAATTCAACTGCTGAATTTCATCAGGTTCACAGAAGCTCAAAACCACTTCCTGATTCATAAAATAGGGCTTAAAAGTAATCTGAAAAACCTTATCTGCTAAACTCGCCCAAGGAATAGTGTTCTGAAGATCAATCTCAGTGCCAGTATAAGAATCTTTAATTATAGACCCTGAATTAGTGCGAATTGATAGAGCGATTTTGGCCATCGCTTTAAATTTTAGCACAAGCAAATTACTGGATCATCTCTATTGCTGTTCCACTAATTTTATCTGCGAGCTTGTGTACCTGCGATGCCGCCTGAAAATATCTCTGCGCGTCAGTTAAATTGTGCGCCTCTACTTTCATCCAAGTATTACTTTTTTCTAAAGCTTCTGGAATTACGATACTATCGCTGACTGCCATACTAGGCAAACCACTTCGATCTGTTGCTTTGAAAAAGATTCCATCTTTAACGTCTTTAAGTCCATTTAAATTATTAAAATCAACCAAAGTTAGCTTATAAAGAGACACCATATTATTTCCATCTCGCCCATAAATAACCCCGTCTTCACCTACCCTAACTTCATCAAAACTGCCTAGGTATCTACCGTTGCGACGATCAAGCCCGAGGTTTATATCCTGAGCTGGTGCAAGAGCTTGCCCTGGAGGATTCATAAATTGTTTGTTATTAGTATGCGGATTGTTATAAGGATCAGCAAAATGTGGATTAAAAGTATCATAAACATTTACATCACCAGGATTAGACTGCAAACGAGTCGCAGAGCCAGCCAGAGGCACACCCTGTACTCTAAAACCTTCCATAGTAACTAGATTACCTTCAGCGTCTAAGTGAAAATCTCCGAGCCTGGTATAAATATTTTCTTGGTTTTTTGGATTTTTTACAGTAAAAAAACCTCTGCCTTTAATCATTAGCTTAGTCCATTCACCAGAACGTGGTTCCTGTTTACCTTGAGACCAGCTATAGCCTGCATCACGGACCTCCCCACCATTCATAAAATCAGCAAAAGAATATCTCTTGGCTCGATGCCCATTCATACTATAACCAAAAATATTATTCGAAATAGTATCAATTAACTCAACTGAGTTAAGAGTGGCATTATGAGACATGTTTTGAATTTTGTTCATTTATTAATGTGCTCCCCGTGTAACTGCTCCAGAATCAAAAACCTGTAATCCAGCGAGTTTGACGTTATGATCACGTAGTTTTCTGGATAACTCACTTTCACTAGACTGTAATCTTTCCATCGTCGATTTATCACCTACAATCTGTACAAAGACTGAATCCTGCTTCATTCTGACAATCAAAGTTTCAACATCATTAAGACCAGGAATATCAATTCTAACCGCTCTATTTTTTGGATCTTCTATAATTCGCGGAGCCAATTCATCCCACTTAGCAAGCTGTTTCTTCCTATCATTTGAATCGTAATAAGTCGTTTGCTCTTGAGCGACATTACCTTCACGAAAAGCCTCTGTAACTATTTTATTATTGTCTTGGGCCGCAGTGGCCATCGTAGTTTCAGACTTAGAATATTTATCTGCGATCTCCTCAGCGAGTCTATTGCTTTCTTCAAAATTATTATGCCTAGCTTGCTCAACAAATTCTTCTTTATCTCTCATTTCTTTTAATTTCATTTTGAGTTTTTCAGAAATCTCATCGCTATTAGCTTCCATAATACCCAGAGTATTTTTTGGGCGAGTATGTGAAATTGGCTTAAAAGTATTTGGATCAACCAATTGTTCTTCTTGAGTCAAGTCTTGCGGAATAGCTGTTTTATCCTCACTAGCATTAGCTTGCAAAGCTGATAGTTCACTTGCAAAACTGTTACCCGTTACAGATTTATTAGTCGCGGGCCGCACCATAAGGCCATTGTTATTTAATAGGTTAATATTGCTGGTATTTTGGTTTGGGGCGGGAGTAAATGTTTTCGGCATGAGCTATAACTATCAAAGCGAGATTAAAGAGAGGTTAAGGATTATCTGAGCAGAAAATCTACTCAAAATCATCATCTTCACCAAAATCCGCCAGCTCTTGGGCTTCTTTTCGCTTATCGGTACTAAATTTAAGTGTAGCCTTCTCGTCAGTCGTTTTTTGGTCTAAACGATTTTGTTCGAGATAATATTCCTCGGCTCGTTTTTCTTTAAGTTTTTCCATCGCTTCAAGCTTTTGCTGGGCCTCAATTAGATCCAATCGAGCTTGCTCAAGCTCATCTTGTTTTGAAATTAGATCTTTTTTAGCCTGATCCAGCTTATCGTTTAGGTGTTTAATTGTCCGCAAGTGCTCTTGAGCCATTTGATAATTATTTTTTATCAATTCCTCATTTCGCTCTCGTATTTCTTGAGTAAGAACCGCAACCCGCTCTTGAGCTTTCTTAAGGGCGGCTTCCGCCGATAAAACCGCCATTTGAGCAGTTTCTACAGCCTCACGCCTTAGTGTTAATACTTTTTCTAGCCTAAATTTAAATGACAAATGCTAATCTCTAATAGTAATATTAAACCCAAAATATTAAAAAAAGAATATGGGTATATGAGCTGATAGTAGCTATATTGCTAGAATATTCAATTACGAGCGTCTAGTCGCCAATGTAAAACCGTAAATTTTACACTAAGAAAGTGATTAAAAAGCCGGCCAAAAAAAAGGAAACAAAATGACAACAGAAGTAGATACAAAATTTGCAGATAATCAAGAAGATATTCTTCTTGCAAGAGTAGCAGAAGGAAAGGTTATTCTAAGACAATTAGTTGATGCTGGTGTACATTTTGGTCACCCTACAAAAGATTGGAATCCTAAGATGAAAGAATATATCTATGATTCTATGAATGGTGTTCATGTTATTAATCTTGCAAAAACTGTTGAAAACATGATGAACACAGCAGAATTTCTCAAGAAGCAAGGTCGCTTGAATCGAAATATTTTATTTGTGGGCACTTCCAAACAAACTTCAAGTATTGTCAAACAAGAAGCTGAAAGAGCTAATGTGTTTTTTATTAACCAGAGATGGTTAGGTGGTTTGATAACTAATTTTGATACTATCAGATCAAGATTAAACAAGCTAAGAGAACTAGAAGGCGCAAAAGAAACAGGTGCTTTTAGTAATCTTGGTAAAAAAGAAATTGCAAGATTAAACAGACAAATCACTAAGCTTAATAAATCTCTTGGTGGTCTTAAAAAAATGCGCGGTCGTCCAGAAGTTTTGGTGATTTTTGACCAAAACAAAGACGCTATTGCTGTTACAGAGGGTAAAAAAGTAAACGCGACTATCATCACAATCAGTGACACTGACTGTGATCCAACTAAGAGCGATTTTGTAATTCCCGCTAATAACGATTCTATGAGATCTATTGCGATTATCGCTAAGTATTTCACAGATGCGATTATTGAAGGTCAAAATGCTTCAAACAAAAAGCGTTAATCAAGTTTAATAAAAAAGGACAATATATGAGTTTCACAGCACAAGACGTAGCAAAATTAAGAGAAATGACCGGTGCAGGTATGATGGACTGCAAAAAAGCACTCCAACAAACAGAAGGCAATATGGAAGAAGCCATTAACTTCCTTCGCCAAAAAGGTATCGCATCAGCGGCCAAAAAAGCTGGCAATATAGCTGCTGAAGGGCTTTTGGGCTCAGCGATTTCTGCTGATAAAAAATCAGCCGCTATCGTTGAGATTAACTCCCAAACTGACTTCGTTGCTAAAAACGAACAATTCCAACAATTCGTAAAAGACGTTGCTACTGCGGCTCTCACCAATAAAACTACCACTATCGAAGCTCTAAAAAAAGCTAAGCTAGCTAGCGGCAAAACCGTAGAGGAAGCGGCTCTTGAGCTTACTGCTACTATCGGTGAAAAAATCGATGTCAGAAGAGTAGGATACCTTGAGACCACTGGTACTATTGGTAATTATGTCCACCCAGTAGGCTCAAAGATCGGTGTTATCGTAGCTCTAAACAACGGCGCCAATGAGTCTCACGCGGCGGATTTGGCTATGCATATAGCGGCTATTAATCCAGCTCCGGAATACATCAACAAATCTGAAATTCCAGCAGATATCATCGCAAAAGAAAAAGATATCGAAAGCAAAAAAGATGATCTAGCGGGCAAGCCAGCTGAAATTATCGACAAAATCGTCGGCGGTAGAGTAGATAAATTACTCGCCACAAAAGTTTTGCTTGAACAAGCTTTTATAAAAGATCAAAACCAAAAAGTATCAGCTTACCTAGGAACCGCTGTAGTAGAGGCTTTTATTCGCTTAAATCTTGGTGAAGGTATCGAGAAAAAGCAAGAAGATTATGCTGCTGAAGTAGCAGCTGCGATGAAAGTTTAATTCCACGCTTTCATCGGGCGCGCCGTTGTGGCGGAATTGGCAGACGCGATAGACTCAAAATCTGTTTCCCTCTGCGGGAGTATCGGTTCGACTCCGATCAACGGCACCATTTTTAAGAATCTACATAAGTAGTCCCACAATAATTCTTGTACAATACATAAGTTTCACTTAGTTTTGGTACAATACAAACATGGGATTCATTGTACGAAAACTAAGCAAGTATTTACAAGAAATGCCACAGCAGGCTCCCGTTGTTCTTTTAACCGGGCCAAGGCAATGTGGTAAGTCCACTCTCTTGCAAGAACTTTTTCCGAACTATAATTACGTTACACTAGACGATTTAAGACTTCGGGAACAAGCGATCAATGACCCCGAGCTTTTTCTTGCTTATCACAAAAAACCTCTAATAATAGATGAGATTCAAAACGCGCCTAATTTGTTTTCATATATAAAAATGGAAGTAGATAGAGATCGAAGCAAGGGCAGTTATATTCTGACTGGCTCGCAACAGTTTGATCTGATGTCTGGCGTACATGAGAGTCTTGCAGGCAGAATGGCTATAGCAAATCTTACGCCATTTGCAATCGAAGAGTTGTACAAAAAATCCATACCACTCTGGTCAGAACTTGTAATTCAAGGACTATTCCCGGAGCCGAGCTTAGACAAAAACATTAATTCCTACAAGTGGTACATGCGATACCTTGAATCTCTACTCAATAAAGATATCAAAAATAATTTACGCGAAGACAAGCTCGGAAGCTATGATCAGTTTGTTAGGCTAACGGGCATGAGAACCTCTCAGGAATTAGTTTTTAGTGATTTAGCCAAAGAAATTGGCGTGAGCGCGCTTACTATTAAGAATTGGACTTCGTTACTAGAAAGATCCCAGCTTGTATTCTTGTTACAGCCATACCATAACAACCTTGGCAAACGAGTGGTCAAAGCTCCAAAATTATATTTTATAGATGCGGCAATTCCAGCTTACTTAACTGGACACAGAGACACGCGAGCAATCCAAGAGGGAGTTATGGCGGGTGCTTTGTTTGAGAATTTGGTAATAGCCGAGTTATGGAAATATTTTCATAATCGCGACGAAAAACCTAGAATGTATTTCTTTAGAGACAATCATGGTCTAGAATCCGATCTAGTGATCGAATGGAAGGGACAAGTAATTTTTGTAGAGATCAAAATCACCGCTGATCCAGAAAAACACCACTATCAGAATTTAGTTAAACTGCTACGACTCAAACCTGGTGCCAAAGGACTTTTTCTCTGCAATAAAAAACAAGCAATGGCACTTACCAAAGATATAGAGGCTATTCATTGGTCGGGTATTTATCAATACTTGGATAAAAAATGTTCTTGATCAGAGACCGAGCCAAGATCCCCTCTTGGCTCAGGGTTGAAAAAGCGACTTCGTCGCATTTCTCAGTGGATCCTAAAATACACTAATCGGCAAAACTCTTGCCAAGTGCGTATTGGTGGATATTCTTCCCATAGATCTTCGTAATTGATCATGTCATCGGAGACACATTTCATAAATAAATAAACAGGGTTTTTATATTCATTATCATCTTGCTCATAGGGATAAGGGAGATTTTGTGAACCCATCTCATAGACAGCATGCCCTGGATCGGCGTTATGAAGAATGCTTGCCAAAAAATACGGGTCACGCCTTAGCCCATCTACTAAGATTTTAAAAATCATCAAGCGAAACGAGTATGGCTCTTGGATATCCAGACGCAAACCTAGACTATTACAGATTCCCAGAACGGTGGAAAGCTGAATATCATCTTCTCCTTGCTCAAATCGTGAAATCGTCTGGGCGCTTATATCGGTCAGCGCCGAAAGATCTTTTTGGGTTATTTTTTCTGACTTTCTTTTGGCTTTTATTTTGGAAATTACTTTTGACCAATATTCTTGAACAATCCGTTCCATCTTTTATTTATATGCTCCTTAAATTTTTTTCTTAAGCCTGAATCTATCTGACATTCACTGTCCACAAAATCAAAAACCAAATTCAAACGCTTATAGAAATCATTTTTTATATTTATTAGTACTCTTGACTTGAGCCCGAAGCTTTCGGTCAAAGCCTCTAGGTGCTTAGATTTTATGTCCTGAACGCTAATACTTAACTTAGGTAGAAGTTCAAGAGCCATCTGATCAGCCAAATCATAATATTTCACAAATACCATATCATAAACTGGAGTGAGATTTAAAGAATCTCTTTGGTAAAACATCGCAAAATTTTTCAAATGCGCATCTGTGTTGCCAAGCAGGATGCAGAGGAGCACTCTACGCAAAAGCTTCTCGACATCTACTTTTGTACACAAATGACTCTTGGACATATAGTCTGACATATCTTTATATGAACCAAAATATTTATCATCGGACTCAATATTCAAAAGCTGGGTAAACTCCTCAAAATGAATTTTTTCGCCGCGTTCATTCCTATCAAACCTTTTCACCATGAGGGCTTGACCAATACCTTCTAGCTGAGCGATCTCTACATCAGCTACTGCATCACTAAATAGAATAATCTTGGAAGCTTTCATTGCTAAGTATTCATTCTCTACTATAAGGGGATACTGTCCGCGAGATAGTTTGGCGATATGAGTAGAAGGCTCTTGGTAACTGGCTGGATAAAAATTATTTCCTTTTTTTACTACTAGTAATTTTGGTTGAACGCCAGATATAGAAATTCTTGAACGCAGACTTAACTCTTGAAAATAATCTTCTGTATCTATTTTTATTTTATAGTTAGGCTTGGGATCAATAACACTAACAGCCCCCATTAAATCAAAACCAAATGCCATCAAAAGTTTGAAGCGCTCTGTATCTCTTACTCTAATTGCTTTTGCTTGAATTTTTGCAAGAGGTCCTTCGGCAATTAAATTATCAAAAAAAGGGTGCAAACCATTTCTAGAGAGGTGTTCTCTTTTATTAATCGGTAAATGAGTAGAAATAGAAATTCCTTGTTTTTGAAATTCCTCATCATAAGTAAATAAATAATCATTTCCTGGCCGTTGTTCTAGTATTCCAGCAAATTTATTATCAGTTTGAAAATAAACTTTAGCCCAATTATTCTCAGCCATAATATCAAATATATTAGATATTATACCCTATCCATACTCAAAATATCAATTTTATTTGATATTTATAAAACTTGTGGAGATATTTTTATGTAAAAATTAGTCAAGGATTCGCTGAAAAACGAAGTTTTGAGGCGGAATCCGCTTAACAAATATATTAAGGATCCACTCCCTGAGCCAAGATCCCTTCTTGGCTCAGGGTTGGGAAATCGACGAAGTCGCATTTTTCAGTGGATCCTTAAGGATTCGCTGAAAAACGAAGTTTTGAGGCGGAATCCGCTTAACAAATATATTAAGTAAAATACTCAGCGTTAATTCGCACATATTCATAGCTCAAATCCGAACCTAGGACTCTAATTGGTTTGGAATCAGCTGATTGAGCTAAATCAAGCTGAAGATTTATGAATTTATTGCGCTTCATAAGGCTAGTAAGATTAGCTTTATCAAAAGCAGTAGGCATGCCATGTTCAAAGACCCGCACACCAAGTAAATCAAGGGTTAATTTATCAAAATCAAGATTTACACCAAACTCATTATCTGCATTACCTAGCGCGGCTATAATCCGCCCCCAATTGGGATCACAGCCATGAATCGCAGTCTTCACCAGAGGTGAATTTATAATCACCATCCCTATTTTACGCGCGAGATCCTCATCGGTCAGACCACTGATATTTAGATCAATAATTTTAGTCGTGCCCTCACCATCAAGAATTATTTTTTCAGCAAGGTCCATACAAACCTCATCTAGAGCGGATTTAAACTCTGTAACACTGACTAGCTTGCCCTGCATATTACTCAAAAGCAAAACCATATCATTAGTACTCGTATCTCCGTCTACTGAAATAGCATTAAAACTTTTTGAAACGCTCTGGGCAAGCAGTTCTCTTAGCTTGGCTTGCATACTAGAGACATCATGCTCGAAGCCAGCTAGCCTAACATCAGTAACCAAAAATCCAAGCATTGTAGCTGATTTAGGGACAGACATCTTAGGAGCAATCATACCGGAGCCCTTAGTGAAACCCAAAATCAAAGCATTTGTATCTTGAGAAATCTTAAGACTAAGATCTGTAGTTAAGATGGATTCAGCAAACCCTTTTATAGACTGGTTTTTAGAAGTGTCAAGGTTTTTAATGGCGTTATTGATTTTATCATCAGGAAGAATTACTCCGATCTTTCCGGTGCTTGCCATCAAGACCTCATCAGCATTTAGATTAAACTTAGCAGCAAGAGCCTTGCGCACCGAAAGATCCGACTGCTCGCCTTGGATGCCGGTGCAGGCATTAGCATTACCAGCGTTGCAAATGATCGCCCTGACCGGTTTTTGGCTGAGGAATAATTCTTGGTTTTTTTCTACGCAATAAGCGCGCGCCTTATTTTCTGTAAAAGCAGCAGCCCAAATACAAGGGAAATCCGAGAGTAAAATCCCTAAATCATTTTTTCCGGTTTCTTTTAGACCAGCACAAGTACTAAACGCTTTAAAACCAATAGGCAATTTAGGAATATATCCAAAAGCCGAGATCTTCGATCCTGTACAAGCTGTATAG
>JBEAYS010000010.1:0-2528 GCA_041170505.1 Cyanobacteriota bacterium | reverse complement strand
GAGAAGGTCAGGCACTAGATCTTACTGAGCTTGAACCCAAAAAAGTAACCATAAAAGAAATAACTCTTTTGAGTTTTAATTATCCTCTTGCTATTTTTGAAGTGGCTTGCTCAGAGGGCACTTATATTAGATCTATAGCTAGAGATTTAGGCGGGCACTTGACTATGCTCAGGAGGCTTGAATCTAATGGCTTTGATATAAAATCTTGCGTGCGTTTTGAAGATTTGCAAGATGGTGATCTAGAGATAGAGGATCTTTTGCTGGATATACAAGATTACTTAAACTTTCCCAAAATAAAATTTAATTCAAAAACTATAGTAGCTCTCCAGCAAGGACAAGCAATTTTTTTAGAAGATAATACTTTCTTGGATAATACTCAGGATAATATTGAAAATTCACATATTATTTGTCTTGACGATAATGAAGAATTGATAGGTATAGCTTGTATACTTAATAGAGAAGATTTTGCAGTTAAGAATCAAAATCTTAAGGCTCAACCTGTGATAATTTTTTAAAAACAGAATGAAATTAGATCCACTAAAAAAAATAGGCGACGAAATAAAGGAGGCAAGACTTAAAAAATGCCTTACTATAGATCAACTTGCTAGAGAATCTCGTGTGGCTGCCCATCATATTTTTAGTATAGAGACACATAATCGAAAAGAATTGCCAGAAGAAGCTTTTTTAAGTAGTTTTTTGATAAAAATTTTGCGTGCCCTGGACCACTCTCAGCCTGAAAAAAGAGTAGATCAGTTTAGGCAAGAAGAGGGAGCTTACTTAGTTGAAGATATTATCAATCAAGTACCTGAGGATTTGGAGTCAGAAGTCACTGAAGATGCGTATTTTAAGCTTTATCATCTTTATATTATTATTGGTTTAATTGTATTTTTTGTATTTTGGTTTTTATTAGTTAATTCTTTTTCGGATCAAAAACCAGTTATAACCGGCGGAATATTAGGTCTAGATAAAAAAGTTAAAACAACAATTTCCAGAGAAAAAGTAAAAGAAGCACAGCCATTGCTTGATAGTAATGGTCTTATTCTTAGTGAAAATTTACAAACTTTAGAACCAGCAAAAAAATCAGTGCAAGCTCCTGAAGTTACCCTTACCAAAGGTAAAGGCACTCAGGAACTGGATCTTAGAGTAAGAGATGTGGCTTGGGTGCAGGTATTTGGAATATCAGCAAACGAAGTACTTTATGAAGGTGATGTATTTCCTGACCAGGGACCTAATCGCCTCAAGCTATTTGATGATAGTGGTTTTATTGTGGCTTCTGGTAATGCTGGAGCCCTTGAAGTTTTTACTCCAGATGGTAATTATTTATTAGGTGATAAGGATGAAAAAATAAAATGGTATTATCCACAAACAGCAAAAACAGTTTTAAAATCCAAAGAACTAAAAGTAAAAGAAAAAAAGAAAAAAAATAAACGTGATGATGAAATTACCGAATCCTGATCCTTATTTCAAACCTATTCTAATAGCGACTCTGGTGGTATTTGCGCTAAACACTGTATTCTTTTTGCCGTTTGCTCTTGCGCCAGTTTTTACTTATTTATTTGGTGGATTTTTTGCACTATATCTTTATTCAAAAGAAATCAAACAACGTAATATCGAAGCTGATCCTAGCGTGCTAGATGCTAGTATTGTTGGTCTAGGTACTGGAATTCTTGTCGGTGGCTTGCTTTCGTTGGTTATGTCATTTAAGTTACAAGATCCAGAGCTAAAACAAACTATTATAGATCTTGTAAATCAAAAAATGCAAATGAAATCTCAGCAAGAGTTTAATGTCTTAACGGAGTTGGGGCCTTCATTTATGGTGGTAACAGCTATAGTTACTATGATTCTAAGTGCAGGTACTTGTTTTTTTGGGAGCATATTAGCTCTGCCCTTTTTGACAAAGTCCAAAAAGTAATCTACAAATTTTATTTTCAAGAAAAATAAGCTATAATTTTTTTGGCTTTTCGGTAAAAGGTAATTTTGCTCAAATTATTTTTTGTCCTAAAACAAATTAAATTTTTTATTGAAGGTCTTCTTGATAGGTTTTTTGACGGGTTTTCGGTGAGATTATGTTTTAGTTGCCGTAAGAAGCAAGCTGATATTACCAATGGATTTTTTTGCGATTTATGTTTTGAACATTTGGAGCTTGACTTTACCAAAACCAAAAAAGAAATAAATTTTACTGAGCCGGAGTTAAATTTTTTATTTGGCCATCAAGAATTTTCTTATCCAAAAATTTTTTACTCATATTTATACGATGATAAAACAAAATTTTTTATTCGTGAGTTTAAATATAGAAGACCTTACTATGATTTTTTTGCAGGGAGATTACTAAAAAATTATTTTTTAAAAAACAAAAATTATATTATTGCGGATATCTCTGCAGACTTCTATGGGCGCGCTGTGGTCTTGAACTCTCAAAAGCCACTCAAGATATGGGTTTCGTATATGCCAATGTATAAGCTTAAATATCTCAAGAGATCCTTTAATCAGGCAAAATTACTTGCTTATAGTTTTTTTTGTGAGCTCGG
>JBEAYS010000009.1:0-10252 GCA_041170505.1 Cyanobacteriota bacterium | reverse complement strand
GAGCAAGAGTGGAATTTCGGTGCAAGCTAGCAAAGCCGCGCAGGCTCCCTCTTGCGGGGATTGATTGATTATTCTTAAATACTCTTGGCGAGATTCTGGTTTTATAACTCCTTTACAGAGCTCATCATAAATAATATTACTTACAATTATTCGATCTTCTGGACTTGGTATTATCGTCTCGATCCCAAATCCCTCAAGCAGGACTTTAGAATAAAAATCTTCCTCCATCGTGTAGATAGTCCCCAGCAAAAGGATTTTTTTGATTCCTTGAGCTTTCATAAGCTCTCCTGAAGCCTCCGCAATATGAATTAGTGGGATTGAAATATTTTTTTTGAGCTCGCTAGCGCACTTGTGCATTAGGTTTGTGCAGATAAGGATACAATCAGCTCCAGCGCGCTCTAGGCTCTGTCCTGCTTGAATAATGATTTCTTGCAGACGCGCCCAATCACCAGATTTTTGTAGTTCATAGATCTCTTGAAAATTTAGACTATTAAGGATTAACTTAGCAGAGCTTAATCCACCTAATTGAGCTTGAATAGCTTTATTAATAAGTCTGTAGTACTCTGCTGATGATTCACAGCTCATACCACCAATAAGACCAATTACTTTCATCGCTATCTAGAAATCCTTAAAACGGAACTTCTTGATCAGCAAAAGCATCAGTGCGATCTAGAGAATTCTCTGAGCTCAAATCCATATCTAGACCGGAATCCATTAACTCTGAATAGTTAATGGTATTAGCGATCTCCTCAAGAAGGTTAATTCTAGAAGCTTCTACTACAAGGATTCTAACGGGCTTGCCTTCTTTATTATTGAACTGATCGATTTGGAGTCTTCCAGAAACCACCACACGAGTCCCAGCTTTTAGGTCAGGGAGCATATCTGTGTAGCTATCTCCCCAGAGATTTACTTTTACTGGGTAAGATTTTTCTTGCTTAGCTTTATTGTCATAGCGAAGAACATTCAGCATGACAGTAATCACAGAAGTATTATTCGGAGTAAAACGTTGTTGGGCGTCAGTTTTTATGGTGCCTGACAGGGTTACAGAGCTAAATGACATTGAATTTCCTTTTTGTTTTAAGCGGCGTTAAGAGCAAAAATATTAAAGCGAAGTATTTCATCGACTAGGGTAAGTTGTCTTCTCAATTCTGCTACGTCTTCTGGCTTAACTTCTATCTCTAGAGTAGCTTGAAAACTATCAATTCTTTTGTCGATCGGGTGACCTAATCTAAAATTAGAGCCTCCGTGGTTTTTGACCAGTTTAGCACCGTATTTATTAAGGACAGCTTCCACTTCTCTAATAGATTTTTGAGCGGTGGCCTCGTCCTTTTTAGGTTTGAGAATAAGAAATAATTCGTAATTGCGCATATTAAGTAATTATATTAATTTTTTTACTGATAAATCAAGTTTTTTGCGGAAATCTCTTTATTAAAAAATTAAGCTGGGCTGTTAGGCGGATTCCGCCTCAAAAATCGTTTTTCGGTGAATCCTTAGTTCTTTCTGTGCTAAAATTGCCCCTTTATGGCAAAAAATAAGCAGGCAGATATAGGAATTTTTGGTGGAAGTGGTCTTTACTCTTTTCTCAAGGATGTTAAAGAAGTAACAGTAGAAACCCCTTATGGCGCGCCCTCAGACAATATTTTTATTGGTGAGCACGCTGGTAAAAAAGTGGCTTTTTTGCCAAGGCACGATAGACACCACCGCATCCCCCCGCACAAAATCAATTACAGAGCCAATGTATGGGCTTTTAAGGAGCTTGGCTGTTCGTCTGTGATTTGTCCTTGCGCGGCTGGCTCGCTCCAAAAAGAATACGCGCCTGGCGATTTTGCTATCGCTGATCAGTGGGTGGACCGCACTAAGGGTCGCGAGGATACTTTTTTTGATGGTCCTATCGCTACTCACGTGTCACCGGCTGAGCCTTACACTCCAGAACTCCGTCAGCTAGCGCTTTTGGCCGCAAAAGAAAATAACATTAAAGTTCATGATGGCGGTACTATCGTAGTTATCAATGGTCCACGTTTCTCTTCAAAAGCAGAGTCTGAGTGGTTCCACAAGATGGGCTGGCAAATTATTAACATGACTCAATACCCAGAAGCTCATCTTGTTCGCGAAGCGGGAATGGCTTGCGTAAATATTTCTCTAATTACTGATTATGATTCTGGCGTGCACACTGGAACAGCGCCGGTGAGCCACTCTGAGGTCATCAAGGTCTTCGGTCAAAACATCGAGAATCTCAGAAAACTTCTTTTTAGCTTGATAGAAAAAATCCCTGCTGATGAATTTTACGGAGCTGATAAGGTTTTAGAACACTCTAGATTTTAGTCTGTGATTGTAATTGTTATACCAGCTAGATTAGCATCCACTCGCCTCGAGAAAAAATTACTTCTTGATTTAGGCGGGCGATCTATACTAGAATCCACTTACCGTCAGGCTTCCAAGTCTAAGCTTGCTACCAAGGTTTGTGTGGCGACTGATAGCCAAGAGATTTTTGATCTGGTCAAATCCTTCCAGGGAGAGGTTTTTATGACTTCACCGCATCATGTCTCTGGCACTGATCGGATTGCTGAGCTTGCCAAGAAGGCGCATGACTGGCAGATCGTAGTAAATGTTCAGGGCGATGAGCCTTTTATTAACCCTGATGATATCGACTCAGCGATAGAGGTATTTCTCCATAACCCGCTTGCCCAGATTGCTAGCCTTTATCATTTCATCGATCAGCCTGAACTGATCAATAACCCTAATAACGTTAAGGTGGTCACCGATCTTAATTCTCAAGCCTTGTATTTTTCTCGTTTGCCCATTCCTTATCTGCGCGACCCACTGAACCCCGCTCCTAGAGAGCCATATAAAAAACATATTGGGCTTTATGCCTACAAAAAAGAAATCTTACTCGCGCTCAGCCGGCTTCCTGAGAGCAATTTAGAGAGACAAGAAAAACTCGAACAGCTCCGCGCGCTTGAAAACGGCTTCAAGATTACCATGGTCCGCGCCAAATCCGCCCCTATAGGTATAGATACCTATGAGGATTATCAAAAAGCCCTTAATCTTATTCGGAGCTAATTGTAATATTGTTACAATAAGAATTAAGCAAAATCCTGAATTTCCATTGTTTTAAATGGGGTTAATTGTAATATTGTTACAATTGATAAGTAGTATTGACCTAAGGCGTGAATCGTGATACACTTTTAAGAATCTTGAATTCAAGTCCTACTAACTCAAGTCCTCAACCCGGATCACTGAGAGCGATTAAATGGCTTGAACCTAAACCTGCTACTAATTTATCTGTCGATAAAAATTCTCCAAACAGAGCCAAAGCTGGAAAAATTTTAAAATCTGAATTTGTTTCGCTAAGTCCAAAAGTTCTCACTGGTTTTGGTCTATGGTACACCTTGACTGGTATTATGCAGATAGGCAAAAAATCTTTTTTTGATACCTTAAGAGAAATTTTTGTACCAGTGCTTATCGCGGCTTCAGCTTTGGGTTTCGATTATTTTCTCAAGCCTAAGTTAACGGAGTTCGCTGAAATCCCAGTCCCGACTCCTAAAGTTGATCTAGATAAGGATATTTGTTGGGATCCAGAAACAAAAAAAACTTTTGAAAAAACTCTTAAACTTTTTATGGGACATAGCTCAAACTATCTGACAGAGCCAGATCCAAAATCAAGTATTCATGGTACCAAAAGAGACGGGCTCTTGATCCTGGCTGGTCCTCCGGGTAATGGTAAAACAGCGATAGCCTATGGGATTGGTGATATTGCTAATAAACCTATTACATCTGTAAAACTCTCTGAAGTCGGTTTTGGGAGCGCCCTTGAAGAAGCTTTCCAAAAAGCAAAAACTAAAAATGGAATTTTGTTTATTGATGAAGCTGACGCAATAATTGGGTCACGCTCCGATAAAATAACTCAAAGTTTTCTAGAGACATTTAATAGATTTCAGCGCGAAAGCCCAATTAGAGTGATTTTGGCGACTAACTCTTTTAACGAATTAGATCCAGCTATTCAGAGCCGAGCTTATGTTTTTAATCTTGCTAATCCCAATTCCGATCTCAAAATCGAGATTCTAAAACAAAAACTTCAACAAGCAAGAGTAAAAGAACCCGCTTATCAAGCACTTTTGGGTGCTGATTTGGCTAAGCTAAAAATCCTCCTTGAGCCTAAGAATTTTTCTGGGCGTGATATAGAATCTTTAGTTAATGATGCTATCGTAATAGCTGAGATGCGAATTAATCAAAACTCTAGCGACCAATCAGCAAGGGTAATTAAATATGAGGATTTTGAAATTGCTGTAAATGAATTTAATACCCAAAAACAGTTAGCTAAAAAAGAGTCTATTTAAGGATCTACTGAAAACTTCGTTTTTTGCGAATCCTCAATAACTCTCACCGTCAGCCGGAAACTCCCCACTCCTAACGTCTTGGATAAAACTCCTAAACGCTAAAACGCTCTCGCTGTATTGGTTTGCGTAGCGGCGCAGGAATTTGGGGTTTACCAGATTATATCTACCAAGTAAATCATCTCCCACCAGCACTTGACCGCTAGTCCCTGCGCCCGCCCCGATGCCAATGGTCGGCACTGAAATGCTCTGGGTGATTAGATTTGAGATTTGACTAGGAATCATCTCGAGAAAAATTCCGCTCACGCCCGCAGACTCCAGTGCCTGAGCGTCTTTTAGAAGTTTTTCTTGATCTTTTACTACGATAGGTTTATCGAAGCTCTGCGGAGTGTAGCCGATATGCCCGAAGACAGGGATTTCTTGGGCGACAAGTTTTGTTATGAGTTTTAGAGTTTCTTTTTCGGCGTTTTCGATTTTTACAAAATTCGCTCCAGCTTTTATGATTTGCTCAGCTGATTTTAGTGAGTCGTTTATAGATTTACTAACCGCTTGTAAGGGCATGTCAGTAATGATCGGTGTCTTCGGAGCTCCTCTATGAACGGCTCTGGTGCAGATCAGCATCTCGCCTAAGCTAACGCGCTTGGTATCAGCATAGCCAAGAGCCACCATCGCCAGGCTATCTCCAACTAGGATATAATCCACGCCAGATTCCTCAAGCGCTCTTGCGGTATTAAAATCATAGGCAGTAATAACGGTAATTTTTTGCACGCTAACCTTTTATGAAATCCCCAAAATATCCGTCAGCTTACGGCTCGCTTGCTGAGCTGATTTGATTACGCCTTCGTGTCCGAGATCCTCAGTCTTGCCGTAGACATTAGTAATTATGCTCACCGCTGTTACGGCGATATTGTTTTGGCTGGCAGTCTCAAGCTCAGGTATGGTGGACATCCCAACAGCGTCCGCGCCCAAATCCCTAAAAATTCGCACCTCTGCGTCTGTCTCGTAATTAGGTCCGTGCACGCCCACATAGACTCCTGATGCGAGTTTGGGGATTAATTGAGTTTTGATCTTGGTGATAGGCTCAAGAAGTGCAGGCAGGTTTCCTCGTGGCTGAGCGGGTTTCATAAAATTTAAGTAGCCAGTTATCTGCATAAGATCTCCGATATTAAAATCAGGATTTATGCCTCCAGCGGCGTTGGTGATGATTAATTCTTCTATGCCGTGATCCGCCAAAAACTGAGTGGGGAAGCAGGCTTGAGCCCAGCTAAAACCTTCATAAAGATGCGCTCTGCCTCTGAGCACCCAAATATCTTCATAAATATCAAGGCAACCTTTATGCCCTTTGACTTTGCCGACTGGCCAATTTGGGATACTAGAATAGCTAAGGCTTAGAATTGGGTTTTTGCCTTCAAGTACACTAACACCCGAGCCAAGTATAATAGCTTTTTTTACCTGATGTTTTTTGAGATTTTCTAAAATCATTAATCATAATATTTTACCTAAATAATTGGATTTTTGGGGATTTATGGTTTAGATAACACGCAAGATAACTAAGGCGAAAATTTGTGTAAAAAACGGGAATAAAAGTATTATGGGACGTTTTTGGGATTTTAGAAAAAAAATATTTTTTTTGAGCTTGTGCTTGTTTTTCACTTTGCCTGCCTATAGTGCTTTTATCGATGTTGAGCCGGGATCTTCAATCCAAACAGCTATTGATTCAGCTAGCGATGGTGACACCATCAGACTTAGCGCTGGGCTTTATAAAGGCAATATTGATTTTAAAGGTAAAGCTATTACCATTAGAGGCGTTGGTAAAGATACCATCATAAAAGGTGATGGTAGCCGCGCTGTTGTGTTTTTTGTAAATGATGAAGATTTTTATAGCTTACTTGATAAAGTGCAGATTACTGGCGGGATTCGTGGCGGAGCGATTTTAATTAAAAATGCTAGCCCGCGTGTAAACAGATGCTGGATTACTAATAATCAATCTCAGGGATCAGGTTCTGCAATTTATATTTTTGGAAATGACTCTACAGGAAGTTCAGCCGCTTTTTTCAATAATGTTATTGCGCGTAATAAAACTAGATCTTTGTTTTTGGGTAATGAAGCGCATGCGATTTACATAGAAAACGCCGCTCCTTCTTTTATTAATAACACCATTGTCCAAAACGATAGAAGTGCTTTTTATATCACAAAAGATTCTGACGTGAGAATCTCTAATAATATTATTGCTTATAATGGTTATATAAAAGCTCCAGGCAATGCTAAGAAAAGAGGCTTGGGTATTGAGTTTGATAATTTTTCTGGATCAGCTCAAATAGATTATAATCTTTTTTACAAAAATCGCTTGGGTGATATTAGAGTCGATGGTAAGAATCTTGGAGCAATTAGTGATTTAAGTTCTTCACTTCTACTTGAAAAATCAGTTACAGCTGATTTGATAGAAAATAAAAACGGTGATCCTGATTTTATAAAACTAAACTCACTTTCTAATTTACGATTAGGTGAAAACAGTTCAGCGACTGATATTGGTGACCCTAATGAATTATATAATGATATAGTTGATAACAGTAGAAACGATGTTGGCGCGACTGGTGGATTATTTATTCATCCTAATTTAGACGTGTTTTAAGAAATTTTTCTAGTTCAATTCCATATTTAGCCCAAGCACCTTGGTTAGTAAATTCATCTTCCATTTCAAGTGTGGCGCAGGATATACCGTGATCTTTTGAGTAGCTACCTAGCGAGCCTGGAGTGGCATAACCAATATCATGAGTAAATGGCAAGTCTAAAATCTCTGACAGGATTTTTGCTCTGTCGTGTCCCCAGGACTCTAAAGGCCCATCGTAATTGACTTGTGGCGGGTTATGGTGCTTCACGTAATGATTGGTATGAATCGAAATTATCAAATCTGGTTTTTTTTGCTCCAGTATTCTCACTAGAAGCTTAGTCTCAGTCTCGCTTGCTGGATGCATTCCAGGCAAGTATGCTAAATCTGTGTAGCTTGAAGACCAGTTTATACTGGGCATGTTACGGTTAAGATCAACACCATGATCGTTACCACGCGTTTTATGGGCTAGTCCGTAGCGATTTAGGTCAGGTAATATTCTTAGTTCGGTAGAATTATTAATTAGCCCCTGAAAAAATTTAAAATATTCGTGGTATAGGATGTTTTGTACTTCACTTAGATTAAGTTCTTGAGCGAGTTTCTCAGCAACATAAGTAGATTGGGGTTCTACTCCGTGGGTCCCGCCAAGTATTAAAATAGATTTCATAAATTTAGTCTATATCAGGGTTTAAATCTTAGCAAGTTTAAGGATGCGCTAAAAATTAGCGCCCATAGAAAATAATATTTGTAAATTACTTCCACCTTGCTCACCGTTTAGTACTTCAACGACCGGAAGCCCGATACTTAAATTAGATACAATCTTGTCGTTAAGAGTCATTCGTATCCCAGGGTTTAAAAACATAGTAGTCCCTCCGTGATTAGGGTTAGTGATACCATCAATTACTGGTTTTTCTTCCCAGTGTGTAATACTCTCCAGCACTAGATCCCAGGTTAAATGCTGACCGAGGACATGCTCACGGAAGATTTTTTGAACTATGGTTTTTTTATGATCTTTTTCGTCGTGGTGATGATGAAAAGGATCAGTATGATCATGATTAATCGCTTTACTAACGGCTATTCCGTAGTTAGCCACATCACCGACTGTTGTGCTCTGGGAGCCTTCAGTAGAAATCTTATAAATAAAACTAAAATCAACTCCAAAGTTTTTGTACTGTTTAGAAAGCGAAACTCCAAACATCGGATCAAAAGATCCTGTCCCTGGTTGGTTTTTGGTCTCGAACCTTTCTTGGTTATCAGCTATTACCTCTGTTTGACCAGTAGGCAGTTTAATCCCGCCCAAAACCGCTGTTTGGAAGCTTCCTGAGTCATAAACCTTATACTGACCGAGTAAATTTAAATCTCCGAATCCAATGCTATCTCCTTGTGCTTCGATACCTTCATCAGTAATTTCTCTAAAACCATAACTTAACCTATAGGGCATACTTGCAAACACATTAAATTTATCACTAACTCCATAAGCAAGAGCCAGGCTAGGACTTATAGAGCCGCTGTTATCGTCAGCGTGCGCATTTGAGTTAAGTACATTTTTAGTGCCGGCACTATCAATTCTGCCTGAATCTAGGTAATTAAGCCCGATACTAATACTTTTCATACCTTTTTTCATAGTGTAGGCTGGCAATGTGATAATAGGTCCGCCGATCCCAGCATAACGAAAAGCAGTGCAGGCGCAGTTTCCGCCATGAGCAAAAGACTTAGTTGCGCTAATCAATACCAAAATTAAAATTACTAAAATACGTTTGGTCATAATTCTAGATTAGCATTTTATCTGAGTTATTAAGATGTAGATCTTTACTATAGTTATTAGTTTTTGTAGCGTTTAATTTTAGGTCTTTATCATTTTCTTGATTATATTTAAGGAAGAAAATCGAACCGATGCTATCAAGCCCAATAGCCGCCTCATGGAAAGAATCTCTCAATCTTTCAAAAGCATTAGTATCTTTTATATTTAAAATACTAGCGATACTTTTATTAAAGACTCTGGCAGTTAAATCCATAAGAGTACCACTCAAATAACCAAATCCAGCGTTTTTAGCTAGAGGATTATCAAGCTTGAATATTCCTATATCTCCAAGCCCACCAAAAATATCTCTAATCGCTCCGAAGATTTTTTCGTTTACTGTCATCCCCATGAATCCGCCCATAGCCGCTATAAGTGAAGCGAATATCGCTATCTCGATTCCATCAAGCTTAAAAATATTCAGTGGGTTTTTAGAGAGCTTTTTAAGTAGCTCACTGGAAGATTCTTTTACGGCTTTAATCGTAAAGTCCCAAGCTTCTTTATAGGAATCAAATTCTGATTTTTTATACTTATCTTTTATACCTGTTACCGCTCCGTCAATTCCTGTCGCTATTCCTCTAAACATATAGATTTTTCTTAAGCCTAAAAATGCAGCGACACCTTCTGTAGAAAATGAAAAAATCAAAAATGGATTTTTTTGTTTTAACGCTGTAATAATGCCCGATAGAGAGTAAGTACCCAAGCGAACTTTAGTGAAAATCATACTGATTTTGTTGATGATTTTTTTTAGAGGATTAGAATCTTCAAACAAGTGAATTGGAACGCTGATCATATTTACCAGAGCTGAGCTATAGGTCGTGTAGACTGGAAGTTTTTTGGTGATAAATTCTTTTAGACTCAGTGATTGCTGGTTAGAGTCTATTTCTTGCTCCTTAGTTATTTTTGGCGCACTGATTGTTTCTTGCGTGCTAAATGTATTTGGTGTGCTTATTTGCTCAAGTGGCTCTTGGGTCGCTTGGGTATTTATTGCGTAAGTACCAGCCCCCAAATGCGCGAATTGGGTGTGTTGATTTTGACTTCTTGTGATTATTGCTGTCATTATGATGTGTTAAGTGGATTCCGCCTCAAAACTTCGTTTTTCAGCGAATCCTTAATTAGCAAGATTTGCAAAAGCCGTTTTGTTTGCCGGCCCTTGATTCTCTTACTAACAAGTATTTATTTAGTCAGATTGACTGATCTGACCTAGCTTTACATGTTATCACGCTTTTAACACCAATTTTTTAGGGGCTTTTATTTATTTTTTATTAGAATTAGGCTTTTTTCTGCCCTTATCTATTAGAATTAAAATCGTTGGACAGTTAGCTCAGTTGGTAGAGCATCAGCTCGACACGCTGGTGGTCACAAGTTCAAGTCTTGTACTGTCCACCATTTTTTGAACTGCTCTCTTTAATTTATCATCAAGCCTAAAAAATCTAATTGATAATTATATATTTTAGATTTTTTTTTAGTGGGTTTTGGATAAGAAATGAAAAGATAAATTATTTATATCAG
>JBEAYS010000008.1:0-12506 GCA_041170505.1 Cyanobacteriota bacterium | reverse complement strand
ATGATATGCTTGTAACCAATTTCGACGCCTATTCGGATAACAACCTAACACGTTGGGAGCGTGTCGCTGACAAGCTTGCAGAGTTTGGTGGAAGCTGGGCTTTTATATTATTGTTTTTGGTATTAATTGCAATCTGGGTCGCACTTAATACGATATTTTTGATCGAGCACAGATTTGATCCTTATCCTTTTATTTTTTTGAATTTACTACTTTCGTGTATCGCCGCGATCCAAGCTCCTATCATTATGATGAGCCAAAACCGGCAAGCCGCCCGCGACCAACAAAAAGCCCTTCAAGATTACCAGGTTAATCTAAAAGCTGAGCTTGAAATCCGCGAGTTACACAATAAGATTGATAAGCTCATGCAGACATTGTCTACGAATTAATCGGTAATTCCAGATAATATTTCCAGCGCAATTCTTGGCTCCGACACCGAGCTGATGGCTCTGCCAATGACTATATAATCCGCACCAAGCTTGAAGGCTTGCTCTGGGGTGGTACAGCGTTTTTGGTCGTGTGCGTTGGTGTCTTGGAAGCGCACCCCAGGGCACACGGTAATGAACCTCGGTCCTAGAGCGGATTTAATTACGGTAGTTTCTAGTGGCGAGCAGACTATCCCGTCTAAGCCCGCTTGCTGAGTGTTTTTGGCTAGGCGCATTACGGCTGATTCGATATCACCGCTAATCCCCAATTCAGAGTTGAGCATGGTTTGATCGGTGCTAGTGAGCTGAGTGACTGCGATTAGTTTAGTGGTGGAGCCAGCATCAAGAAGTGCTTGCTTCGCTTTTTTCATCATTTCTATTCCGCCGCTAGCATGCACGTTTAGGATATCTACATTAAGCCTACTCAGGCTGGAAATCGCTCCGTAAGCGGTATTGGGGATATCGTGAACTTTGAGATCCAAAAAAATCTTGAGATTTTTTTCTTTTAGAATATCAATAATCTTAAAACCCTCAGCATAAAAAAGCTCCATGCCTACTTTTACAAATCGTGGTCTGAGCTCACTTGCCCAGTTAAATTTTTGTAAAAAAGAATTTACTTCAGAGAGGGAAGAAAAATCTAAAGCTATTATTACTCTATCTAGGATTTCCATGCTTGACCCACCAAATCGTTTATTGATGATACTTTCATGTCGTAGAGTTTTTGTTCGAGCTCTTTTATGATGTTCGGGCAAGCATAGGGATCGATAAAATTAGCAGTACCGATAGCAACAGCGTTCGCGCCAGCAAGCACCAACTCTATAACATCATCAGCGTTCATAATTCCGCCCATGCCGATTATCGGTAAATTCACTTCCTGACTGGTTTCGTAGATCATCCGTACAGCGACAGCCTTAATAGCAGGCCCCGAAAGACCGCCGCTACCGCGCGCCAGCACAGGCTTGCGGGTCTTAAGATCTATGCGCATGCCAAGCAGAGTATTAATTAAGCTTAAGCCATCTGCTCCGCCTCGCTGAGCGGCTTTTGCCATGGATACTATACTTGTTACATTAGGAGAGAGCTTAACAAATAACGGGCAAGCCGAGACGCGTTTGACTTCTCTGGTGAGCTCCTCGAGCTCTTTTTCGTTTGTCCCAAAAAATATCCCTTTTTTTACATTTGGGCAGGATACATTTAGCTCGATCGCTGATACATTTTGGATTCTAGAGATTTTTTCGACGACTTGGCAATAATCTTCTACAGTATTACCCACGACATTTACAAAAATCTTAGTATCAAACTGCTCCAAAAACTTCAGCTCGTCGGAGATGACTTTTTCTAATCCTGGGTTTTGTAAGCCAATGGAATTAAGCATTCCGCCCGAGGTCTCGGCTACTCGCGGAGTCCAATTTCCCTCGCGAGGCTCTAGACTAACGGCTTTTATGGCGATTCCGCCAAGCTCACTTAAATCATAAAATTTAGAATATTCTTTACCGAATGCAAAACATCCCGAAGCCGGCATAATCGGGTTTTTCATGCTTATTCCAGCAAGATTGATATTCAGATTGGTTTTTTGCTGAACCGACATTTAGTATATTTTATCATAATCAAAAACTATAGTTTTTGTGGGCAATAGCCGTAGCATCATGAGGGTGCAAACTCTCTTTGTGAGAGACTTTGACATGGTATCCATAAATCTCAGTGCGAAACTCTAAGGCGTTTTTAATAAGCCTGCAAGCATCTTCGCTAAACATGAAGTTCTTACCGTTTAGGCGCGCAAACTCTTGTTCGTCTTCCCTTTTAACAGCCGCTTGCACAGGGGTTTTTAGGGTGTTTTCGATAAGATCTATCCAGTAATCAAGCTTTATATCGCTGGTGGGAATCTGCTTAAAAACCAAGCTGATATAAGCTGAACTGCGCTGAGCGTGCGGCACTGCGCTTTGTGAATCAGGTGAGCCCAACCACTCGAGTATTTTTTCTTTTGAGATGAATTCTTCTTGCAAGAAGTTTTTCAGGAAGGTTTCTTTGTTTATTTCTCTAGCCAAAGCCGCTGAGCAAGGGCAAGTGCTAGAGTATAAAATCTCAAAATCAAGAGTGTAAATAAATTCCCTAGCAGTTTTTTTGTGGGCGCTTATGGTAGTAGGATAAAATCTCCAGCCGCTTTTGTCGCTCTTGAGGGCTGGTCTTAGACTCATGTAATCCAGGCTGACAGAGACTTTGGCTTGGCTACTAAGATCAGCGTGGCTAGTGGTAAAAATATCACACAAGTCTCTAAGTGAGCTAAATGACAGTACCTGCTTACTGAGATGTTCTTGAGCGTGAAGATAAAGCCTAGACATGTGGATGCCTTTAGCGTTTAGATCATCAAGGCTCACAAAAAGCTCACAGCGAGCGGGTTGAACACTAGATTTGCCTGATATATCGCTGACTAAAACTGGCAATTCTACATCCGTCATCCCCACTAAATTAAGAGTAGTTTTGATATTAGAAAAATCAGTGTTTGCTATATCTGGCTTAGCTAGCACATTCTCGCTTGGGTCGTTAGTAAAAAATGTTTTCATTAAAGTTGTGTAGGATTAGGAGCTTCTCCGTAGACTTCCTTAGGGTCGAATGTTTTAGAGCTTTCGGTGTAGCTAAGAGTAATTTTTTGGTTAGGGTTATAATTTGAGCCTGTTGGCACTGTCCTATAAAAACATGATCTATAACCCACATGGCAAGAGGCTCCTGAGCCCGTTACTTCGACTCTTAGCCAAACACAATCTTGATCATCATCAATGCGCATCTCACGGATGTTTTGATAAAGTCCACTACTAGTACCTTTGTGCCACAGGGTCTTGCGTGATCTGCTGTAATAGTGTGCCTGACCAGTTTGTACTGTTTTAATAAAAGCTTCTTGGTTCATATAGCCGTGCATCAAAAGCTCACCGCTCTGATAGTCAGTGGTTACTACTGGTATCAGACCGTGCTCATCGAACTTAGGAGCGAGCTCGTCCCCTTCCTCGACTTGTTCTATAGTTTTTCTTGATTCAAAGTCAACCATTCCCTTTGATTATAGCAATACCAGTAAATAATTTTTGATTTTTGTCATTTTTGGGAGGTTTTACGTCGGGTTTGTAAGATTCTCTGGTGTATTTAGGGTGTATTTAGGGTGTTTTTAAATGGCACAAATTATAAAAAACATCATAAAACTGCGCTTGAAAATTCAGTACTGGAATCTCAAACCACATCAGGTACATATAGGCTATAACCCAGCCGCCAATTACATCTTCAGTGTGGTGTACTTTTAGTTTTAGCCTGCTTAACCCAAGTAAAATCGGCATGGCATAAAGCGCCAGCGCGTAAGGCAAGGGTACCAAAAAAAACTTAGCAATAGACCAGTATAAGACCGTGGAGACTAGAGAATGCCCCGACGGGAAGCTGTGCCCGCGCACGTTTGGTACGCCCCAGTTATTAACATCTGGGCGTTTTTTTTTGATGGTGTTTTTAAGAAGTAAATTTAGAGCGTATCCCCAAAACCACAGCGAGCCCACTTGATAACCTTGTTTAAAATCTATATAAAGTAAAAAACAACAAACCAAGAAGTGCGGAAAAATATTTCCACAATAAGTAAAATAGCGAATTAGTTTATTCATCAATAAATCCATTTAATTAATGCAAAGCACCCAAAAAACTTTTTACAGAATCGCCCATCACGGTCTTTTCAAGGTAGCAAGCGGATTTCAGACCCCACCAGCGAATATCTTTTTTGCGCGCGCTAGAAAGCTCAAGAGATTTTTTGAGTTTCTTGCGGGCGGTTTCTAGATCTCCAGCCAAAATATACCAGTAAGCGAATCTCAAATTCGCTAGGCTGTAAGCCTCATTAGTAATGGCTTGAAACTCATCTCTAATAAACAGAGGCAAGCTTTTGGTTTCGCCGATTAAATTCAAGTAAGTCTGCAAATCAAAATTAGCTAAATTGGTGTGATACTTCAGTACCTTGAGCGTAACATCTTCAATCTTTTCAGGCTTTACGTTTTGCACTGACTGACCGGGGTGCAAGCGGTAAGCTCCGAGCGGCTCTTGAATATGATGAAACTTACCTAAGCGCGAAAGTCTTAGCCAGTAATCCCAATCTTCGTATGGAATGTACTCGCTGACTTGATCTCCGGCTTTTTTAATGATTTCTTTTCTAAATAGCGGTGTTACTGATGGCACAAAATTTCGCAGTAAAAGATCAAAAAACACATAGCCTGAACAGCCCTGCTTCTGCCTGGTTGCAGAGCGCACTCGGCGACCATCTAGATCTATGCGGTTTACAGAGGCGTAGCTCAAAATCACATCTGGATTGTTTTGTAGGACCTCGACTTGTTTATCAAGCTTGTGCGGGTACCAAATATCATCAGAGTCAACAAGCGCGATATAGTCTCCCAGAGCCAATCCCATGCCATAGCTTCGCGCCACCGCGCGCTCTGAATTGGGCTGATAAAAATATTTTATGCGGTAATCTTTTTGGCAGTAGTAGTTAAGGATTTCTCGAGTGTTATCGGTGCTACCATCATCCACAAAAATAACTTCAAAATCTGTGAAACTCTGTTTTAGAATGCTATTCAATGTCGCCGCAATATATTTACTACGGTTATAGCTCGGAATAACAATCGATACCAAAGGCTTAGGCATTTAGGCAATTACTTTTTGTTTTAGAGAAACAAACTCAGATAAATCCAAATTCTCTCTATTTAAGATTTTAGCCCCAGCTGCGGTATATGACCAGATGGCTCCTGGATAAACCAGCATTGGAGCGAGGTAGCTGTGTTGATCTGGAAAAACTTTAGCGAGATTGGCTTGGGTTTTATCCAATTCTTCGCGCATAAAAATTGGTGAGCCCGATTGAGCACAAAAAATCCCATCGTTTTTCATGACTCTTTTTATGTCGCGGTAAAAATCTTCTTCTATCAAGCCAGCCGCAAAACCTTCTGGATCTGTTGAGTCACAAAGTATCAGATCAAAACTCTTTTCTGGAGCGGATTTGATAAAAGCAAGAGCATCTTGCACGAGTAAATCGAGCTTGGGATTCTGAAATTCACTAGCGATCTGAGGAAAAAATTGCTTAGAGACTTCGATGACATCAGCATCGATCTCAACCATGGTGATTTTTTTTATGCGTGAATTCCAGTTATGAATTAGGTCGCGCACAATGCCGCCATCACCGGCTCCTATCACCAGGATGTTAAGCTCACTTGCTGACGGCGAGAGGTTTTGCATGCCATAAGTGGTAAGTGATTTGTGGTACATATGCTCATCAAGATCGCTGAGCATATAAGCTCCGTCTAGCGCCATAACCGTGCCAAAATCCTCGTTTTCGAAAATTAAAATATCTTGATATTCACTGCGCTTATGGTAATGAACTTGTGATACTTTCATTCCAAATGAGCGCTGATCTTTATGTACTTCTTGAAACCATTCCATGAAAAAAATTTTAGCAAACTCCTTGACACTCATATAAAAGTATGCTATTATAATAGTATGAGCACAGCATTATCCCCTAAACAAGAAGAAACCGCAGAAGTTATCTACACTTTGACTCACAAGTTTAATTACCCACCCACCCTTGACGAGATAGCCGCAGAAATGGGCATCACCAAGGGAACCCTCCAGTACCACATGACGGCCCTTCGTAAGAAGCAAGCCGTCACGTGGAACACTGGCTCAGCCCGCTCGGTGAGAGTGACTGATCCTGAGGTGCTTGAGCATTGTCGTAATAAGTTTCAGCATATTGCTAAAGCCGAGCAGTTTAATGGAGTTTTTGATAAAGGCTCACTAAAGCACGGTTCTACAGAGTTTTCTAGCTCGCTTGAGCGCACACAGATCCCCATTCTTGGCAAAATTGCCGCTGGTGGACCTCTGGATCTTGCAGATAATCCTAATGAATATTTGGAGCTAGATTCGTTTTTTGATTCTGGCTGTTACGCCCTAAAAGTAAAAGGCGAGAGTATGATAGATGCCCTAATCTCTGATGGGGATTTGGTCTTGATCGAGCCGCGCCAACAAGCTCGTAACGGCGAGATAGTAGTGGCTTTGGTAAATGATTCTTCAGCTACTCTTAAGCGTTACTTTAAGGAAGATGACCGTATTCGTCTCCAGCCCGAAAACCCCACTATGTCTCCGATCTATATAGATCCTCGTAAAGACGACCTAAAAATTCAAGGCATAGTAAAAGGTGTTATCCGCAAGACCTAATAAATGTGGCAATTACTAGATATAGCTTATGTCATTCCAGCCTGCGTTTTTTTAGGTTACTGGATAGGTATATTGCTTGAAAACCAATTCTCTGGCACTTACAGGACTCCTGCTATTGTTTTTGGGGCAGTTTTGGGCTTCATGCTAGCTTTCGTTAAAATTAAACGCTATGTGGACTCGGTAAATAATTCGCCCAAAAAGCCTGGTGAGGATAACCATTCTTCACTAAATGAGCGTGGTGGGAACTAGACTACTAAGATAAACTTTTGAGGTAGAAATCAAGCTAAGCTTAATTTGCCGTTAGAATCTCTCTAGGTGATGGATACAGGGTAATCACCAGTGCATACCGGAGTTTTTTTAGGCTCATCATGTATTTGATCAGGGCGCTAACAACTGTTTTTTTAATTCAGGTACAGCACTAATTTTTTTGAAAATATCATCATCAATGTTTAAGACTAATTTAGGACCTTTATGATCGTTGTTAACGGTAAACCGTTTTAGAATTTGACCGCAGGCGCTTCTCTCCATTGATTCACCGTTACGCTTATCAATACCAAAAGCTTCTGTTAGGGCGTGAATAACAGCTGGTGCTTTTCTTTCGCCTTTTGCCGTTAGTATGACGGTTTCAAGTTTTTTGTTTTTATTAGCGTCAAAAGAATCCATGCCCATTGTGTAAGCGTGAGTACAATTTCTGCGCTCAGATTCTTCTGGGCGAAGCTTAATTCTTTTTGGACCTTGGTTTAGAATTTGTTTACCGGTTGAGGGGTTTTGCTCTTCGCCAATATAAGCCACATGCGGAGGTACAGCAGCTCCGATGCCACCTACAATTAAACGTGGACCTCTTTCAAGAAGTTTTTTATAAGGTTCAAAATTATTTATATCTATAGCTTTAAAGCGTTCTCCTAGCTTTTTCATTAACTTAGGAAGCCATGACCGTAAGCTTCCTGAAAAGCTAGTGTTACCACCCTTTAGTTCGTCCATATGACTTACAACAAGGTTATCAGGTACAAAACTTTTAGAAAATAATTTATCTAAGAACTCATAAATTTGTCCTGGAGGTTTATCTTTTTCGTTACCGTGAGTAGAGTCTGAGGGAAGTATCGCAAGACCGCCTTTCTGCATTTCTTGTTTTATTAATTCTGCTACAGATCTATTAAGTGAATTAGTATCAGAGTATACATTGAGAGTCAGATTACCGAAGCTAAACACTCTAGTGGGTCTGTGCTCAAATAATGCATGTGATAGGGTTGGGTGGATCAGGACGCCTGATTTCGGAGTTCTTGGAGAAGGAGCGCCCCATTGAAAAGATCTCCCCAAACCGTTACTTAAACCTAGTCTTGAAGGAAATTTTGAATTGCGTTTAGCCGCCATGACCATAATACCCTTCACGATAACACCTCGGACTCAAAATAAAAAGATATTTACGGAATTTCAAAATAAGATTTTTACTATCTTGTTACTAAAGTTAAATCCTTTTGGTATGTCAAGGGATTTAAGTATCCACTAAAAAATGCGACTTAGTCGATTTTCAACCCTGAGCCAAGATTTATTTTTGGCTCAGGGAGTGAATCCTTAATATTTTTGTAAGGCGGATTCCGCCTCAAAACTTCGTTTCAGCGAATCCTTAACTAATTTCAATGTTAGAATTTTCCTTGTATGAAAACAGCAGTAAACTCAGGTATTGGTAAAATAGTTCAGGTAATTGGCCCCGTTGTGGATGTAGAATTCCCTAGCGGTCAGCTTCCTGATATATATAACGCTTTAAAAATCCAGTGTACTAACCCTGCTGGTCAAGAAATTAATCTTACTACCGAAGTTCAGCTCATGCTCGGTGATAACCGCGTGCGCTCAATTGCGATGAGCTCTACAGAAGGTTTGACTCGTGGTATGGATGCGCGTGACACGGGCGCGCCGATCTCTGTGCCAGTCGGCGAGGCGACTCTGGGCAGAATCATGAATGTTTTGGGTGAGCCAGTAGATGAAATGGGCGAGCTAAAAGCTAAAAAATATACTTCTATCCACAGAGAACCGCCTGCACTCTCTGAACAAAACACAAATATCGAAATTTTTGAAACTGGAATCAAGGTCATTGACTTGCTTACACCTTATGTAAAAGGCGGTAAGATCGGTCTGTTTGGCGGAGCGGGCGTCGGCAAGACGGTTTTGATAATGGAATTGATTAATAACGTCGCTAAAGCGCACTCAGGAATTTCTGTTTTTTCTGGAGTGGGCGAGAGAACTCGTGAAGGAAACGATCTTTATCATGAGATGAAGGACTCTGGAGTTATTGATAAAGTAGCTCTTGTTTACGGTCAGATGAATGAGCCTCCAGGAGCGCGTATGAGAGTAGCTCTTACTGGTCTTACTATGGCTGAGTATTTTCGTGACGAAGAGAATAAGGACACTTTGCTTTTCGTTGATAACATCTTCCGCTTTACTCAAGCGGGTTCTGAGGTATCTGCGCTTCTTGGTCGTATGCCATCAGCTGTAGGTTACCAACCTACCCTGGCTAATGAAATGGGTCAACTTCAAGAGCGAATCACATCGACTACAAAAGGCTCTATCACTTCTGTTCAAGCGGTTTATGTACCAGCGGATGACTTGACTGACCCAGCGCCGGCGACTACTTTTGCGCACTTGGACGCGACTACAGTTCTTTCAAGGCAAATCGCCGAGCTTGGAATTTATCCGGCTGTCGATCCTCTGGATAGTACTTCTACAGCTCTAAAAGCGGATATCGTCGGAAGCGATCATTATCAGACTGCTCGCGGTGTTCAGAGAATTCTTCAAAAATACAAAGAGCTCCAAGATATTATTGCGATTCTTGGTATGGATGAATTGAGCGACGAAGATAAGCAGGTCGTTTATCGCGCGCGTAAAATCCAAAAATTCTTGTCTCAGCCGTTTTTCGTGGCTGAGGTATTTACTGGCTCGCCTGGTAAGTACGTCAAGCTTTCTGATACCATCAGATCATTCAAAGAAATCCTAGAAGGTAAGCACGATAATCTTCCAGAGCAAGCTTTTTATATGGTTGGTAGTATCGAAGAGGCTATCGAAAAAGCTAAGGCTTTATCAGCTAAGGTTTAGAGCTGAATACTAAGTTCTTAAAACCAACTGCATAGATCTATCATCTAAGGAATGATGAGAAACTAATTTTTTTTGCATGATTTTGCTTATAATGGCATCTTCATTTTTAGTTTTTATAAAGTTTTCATCACCAGCAGTAGTTATGTCTCTAGCAAAATCTTCAATACTCTGTCTCTCTGGCATAAAACCATCGCTGAAGATGATAAATCCCCCGATTTGTTTCTTATCAATGGTAAAAATTTCATCAGATCTAAGCTTAAAATGGTAAGGATCTTGATAGATATTGCCATATACGTCTCTAGCTGTCGTAAAAGCGTTGCTTACTACATGAGAGTTACTTACACCTTGTGATTTGAGAAGTTTTCCCTCAGTGTCAAAAATTAATATAGGAGAATCGCCGATATTTACAAAACTAATCTTATCTCCAAAATCAAGAGCAAAACTTAGGGTGGTAGCAGCAGATAAATTTGACGTTTGGTGTTTATTACTAAAAGCTTCCGTTAGATTATAATCACAGCATAAAGCAGCCTCAGCAATGGTAAGATGCTCTAAAACATCTTTGTCATTTAGGGCATCAAGGTCATCTTGATTCAACAACGTTTTTCTTAGTTTTTCAATAAGTTCTCTTAAGTTTTTTGGTAAATCAGATTCTTGGAAGTCGATATTTCCAGTAAAACTTTGATTATAAAGATAATTAAAAAATGCTTTGAGTATATTTAAAAATTCAAGAGGGTTTTTAAGAATTTCTTTTTTAGTACGGTTGTCTTCTGAGATTGATCTTGCTTTAGAGCTATCTAAGCTTGGTGAGAAATTTTCTAAGGCCTGAATTACAGCTCTTGCCGCTGTCGCTGAGGAGTATTCTGAGACCAATGGATCGTTTCTATTTGGAGATAAATCAGGTTTTGAAATCCCATCAGCTACCGCGGCTAAAACTCTAGAACTATTGCTCTCTAAAACCGCATCAGAATTAACGCCATGAGTATGAGTTCCTGTAAAGGAGATAGAGCTTCTTCTCCAGGTTACTTCAGAAAAATCCTTAATTGATTTTTTAGTAACACTATGAGTGCTTATGCCATTTGCTAGCTTTCTCATTTCATTTAAGTCATAAATATATTTAAGTAAACAGCAAGCCTTATGTGTTCCTTGCTCTTCTTTTTGAAACTCGATTTTTGCGGTATCCTCAGGGTCACCATCTTTAATTTCGACAAATATTGATGCAATAAATCTATCAATAAATTCAAAAAGTTGATTTGATAGGGAGTTTCTGTCATCATCTTGACTCTTAATCAAAACATTCACATAATTAAAAAGTGAAATTATTGTTTCTTGATTTAAGCCAAGATCTTGGAAAGTGTTACAAGAAATAAGATTATTATTTTTTTTAAATAACTCTCGAAAATCTTTATTATCGATAGTTTTAAAATCGTTACCAATTCTAGAAAAATCGTTAGTTGTGTAAAGGTTAATCAATAATATTAAATAATAGCATATTATCTTGCGCCAGGGGCGTTGATTGCAATCGATGTTGGAATTATCCCAAAACCCCGCTAATACATAATAATATATTATTAGGCACTTTTATGTGCTTATTTGTTGTGTATTGACACAAAATATTCACCAGCTTCCAAATATTATTTATGGCTGTGAAGATAAACGGCCCACCCCTGCTATTCAAGATATCTCTATAAATTCTAAATTACTGGGCTCTAATCGAGAAGAACCTGTGAGTTTTTTATGCAAGATGTTCAGAGTGCTAAACACCCTTTTGAGAGCATAAAAGATTTTTTTATTAATAAGTTTCCGGTCTATGGTTATATTTTTACATCGGTTTTGCATGGAATAGCGGGCTTGACTAGCATTAATTATTTTTTGTTTAGTGATAAACTAAAAAAACTTTTTGATAAAATCACAGCCTCCAAGGCAGTGACTTCTACTACTTATGCGTTTTTGGCGCTTGATTCTTTTAAAAAAAATAAAATGTTTGATTTCATCGCTCGGCTTTTGGATCCTTTGTTTGTGCCTTGGATGAAACTTGAGGATATTCACCTTGCTCGCGGGATGAGTGCTGGATTGACTTTGATAGATTTTTCTCAGATGAGCAAATTGCCTAATAAGCCAATGACTAAGTTTGAGAATTTTTTTAGTAATCTAAAAGCTTCAGTTCACATGCTTGAAGAGTCCTTCTCTAGCGGGCTTGGCGCTAAGCGTAAGTTATTTGTAAAAGCCGAAAACGATAAGGGTCATACTATGGCTTTATTCGGGCATATGATAATGCTGGGCTCGATGCTCGGGATGTTTGTATGCCGCTAACGCTGTTATAGACGCACTGCAGAGGTTCTTACCAGCTAATATTATTGATCCGATTAATCACTTTAATATGATTCTAAACAATATCGCTACTTATCACTATGGAAAGCTCTCACGTAAACGCAACGAGAATAAATTCAATGATTCTTTTGCTCAAAAACCCCCTTCTGACATCACCAGCCCAAATGGGTCAAAACCCCTAGCCATGACAGCTTGAAACTTAATTATTTGCTTAGCTTATAGGTGTTAATATATTCATCTTGTAAATTTATGCCTAGTTACTTAATCAACAAATATTAGATGAATACAACTCTTCCTCTGCATTCAAGTGTGCCTTATAGTTCTTTGCCAGAAGAAGGTTTATACACAAAAACTAAAAATCAAATTAATTTTTCTAATCCAGTTCCTGTCCATCCACCACTTAGCGAATCGTATTCTTTTAACAAAAAATTATTTCATTTGCCGATGGTTCTATTC
>JBEAYS010000007.1:0-4796 GCA_041170505.1 Cyanobacteriota bacterium | reverse complement strand
GACTTACTTTTACCGAAACTAATCTCAGGAAAGATCAGAACAAAGGAGACTGCGTGCAACAACAAGTAGTAGATTTTTTCAATCATCCTTTCTTTATCATCGTAGGAGGACTTACAACTAGCTTTGCTATTTTGAGCTTTGCCTACTTATTTTTTTTGATACTCAAAGGGATTCTACCTGTATGGTACAGGCTGGGGCTCGGCTTGGCAAAACGTAGTATTGCTATTTTTGCTGAGTGTTCCTACGAAGAATTAAGGTCTCTTCTTGTTGATTCGAAAATTTTTAGAAATAAAAAAATAATTAGGGTTGGTCCAAATGAGATTAAAAGTGCTGCCAAAACCAATGTCTTTTTGATTTCCTGGGATGATATGGGAGGAAAGATTGATGAGATTTTAAACGAAGCTCGGGATGATACAGCAGTTATAGTATATGCAAAACCTCAAGATATTGATCCTGATTCGATGAAGAAAATTAATGCTCTCAGAAATGCAGTAGTAGTAAATTTAAGAGGTCGATTATTGAATGATATTTTAACGACAATGATAACGAGTGGTTTTCATGGATGATACAGCTTATTTAAACCATATTCTAAATTGTTATAGACCTAAAGATTTGAGTTTATACTCAAGGTCAATTGCTGATTTAAAAGCACAATTAAAAAGTTGGGCTGGAGATTGTTATATCAATATCAACGAATCAGGCTCTTATGCAAAAGGTACAGCAACTTCTCTTTCATCTGACGTTGACTTCTTGATTTCTCTAACACATGATTGTAATGATAATTCTGGCGGGTTAGCTACTATTTATTTTTCGTTATATTCAAAACTCAGTGGTCTGTACCAAGCGCGACAACAGAACGTTTCAGTAAGAATAAATCTTAATGGGTTAAACGTAGATGTTACACCAGCCAAAAAGCAACTTGGTAATACTAATGATCATAGTTTATATGTTTCAAAACAGAGCACATGGAAACAGACTAACATTCAAAAACATATTAATGATGTCTCACAGTCAAGCAGGACAAAGGAAATTAAGTTAATCAAAATATGGAGAGACCTAAATAAGTTTGAATTCCCTTCTATTTATTTGGAATACTTGGTTATAAAAAGAATTTTATCAGGACAACTTAGTGGTGATGCGGTACTACTGAAAAATTTTATTTATATCCTTCAGGAGTTAGCTAGAGACGATAACCAGAATCCTCTTTTTACTTCATTAACAGACCCAGCTAGTTCTACCAATAATTTCTCGAATCTGCTAACTCAAGATCAAAAATGGAGTATTATTTTTAATGCTAAAAGTGCATTGAATCAACAAGGACTACCACAAATTTTATACTAATGACAGCAACAAACCCCCACTACACCGAAAACGAACTTGAAGAACTCTGCTTAGAATGGTTTGAAGAACTTGGTTATAAATTTATTCCTGGTCCAGAAATTGCTCCAGATGGAATGAGTCCAGAGAGAGAAGATTATTCTCAAGTTATTTTAAAAGACTGGCTTAAAAATGCTGTAATTAGACTTAATCCTGATGTACCTAAAGATGCTCAGGAAGAAGCTGTTAAAAAGGTCTCTAATATTCCATTTGAGAACCAAGCTACGATACTTAATAATAAATTATTTCATCGCTACTTAACTCATGGAGTACCTGTAGAGTTTAGGCGAGAAGATGGTTCTATCGAAGGTAGAGAACTAAAGATTATTGACCCTATTAATATCGATAATAACGACTGGACCGCTATTAATCAATTCACAGTTATAGAAAACAAAAACAATCGAAGACCAGACATCGTGGTTTTTATTAATGGTTTACCGCTTGCAATAATTGAACTTAAAAACCCAGCAAAAGAAGAAGCTACTATAGAGAGTGCCTATAACCAAATACAAACTTATAAAAACGAGATCCCATCTCTCTTTGCATACAATGAGATCATTATTATTAGCGATGGTCTCAAGGCTAGAGTCGGCTCAATGACTGCAAACCAGGAATGGTTTACCAAATGGCGGACTATTGATGGACAGAATTTAGCTGCCGATAATATTGAGACGATGATTAAAGGTGTTTTTGAGCAAAGCTTTTTTATAGATTTGATTACAAATTTTATTGCGTTTAATGATAATGAAGGTAGCTTCACTAAGATATTGGCTGGCTATCATCAATTCCATGCTACTAACAAAGCGATTTCAAGCACGATCAAAGCAACTCGACCAAACGGCGACAAACGCTGTGGAGTGATATGGCATACCCAAGGCTCTGGAAAGAGCTATACCATGATGTTCTTTACTGCCAAAATTGCAAGTAGTCAAGAGTTAGAAAATCCTACTATCGTTATGCTTACAGATCGTAATGATTTAGATCAACAACTTTTTGAAAAAACTTTTAGCAAATCTATTGATCTACTTGGTCAGACACCTGTACAAGCAGAAAGTTCTAAGGACCTAAAGGAGAAATTAAAGAGAGCTTCTGGAGGAATTATATTCACTACTATCCAAAAATTTAGACCTGATGATAAAGATACAGAGTTTCCTTTGCTCTCTGAGCGCCGCAATATTATAGTAATAGCAGACGAGGCCCATCGCAGTCAGTATGACCTACTTGATGGATTGGCTCATAATATGCGCAAGGCACTACCTAATGCTTCATTTATAGGCTTTACTGGGACTCCTATTTCTTTTAGTGATGCGGATACTAGGCAGGTTTTTGGTGAATATATAGATATTTATGATATTGCGCAAGCAATTGAAGATGAGGCAACTGTTCCTATCTACTATGAAGCGAGGCTAGCGAAGATAGAGCTACCAGAATCAGAAAGACCAAAGATAGATGCTGATATGGATGAGATCACAGAGGGTGAAGAAGAGGAGCTTACAGAAAAACTTAAATCCAAATGGGCAAGACTTGAAGCCCTCATGGGATCTGAGAAGAGATTAAAACTTGTTGCTAAAGATATAGTAGAGCATTTTGAAAATAGAGTTGAAGCGTTCTATGAACTAAATAAGAGCACTGGTAAAGCAATGATAGTAACAATGTCGCGCCGTATAGCAGTCGAGCTTTATAACGAAATAATCAAACTTAAGCCAGAATGGCATAGCGAAGATGATGATAAGGGACTTGTTAAGGTTGTGATGACTGGAGCAGCTAGTGATAGTCCAGAATTACAAAAACACGTTCGTAATAAACCAAGAAATAAAGCTATTGCAAGTAGAATGAAAGACGACAAGGATGAGCTAAAACTTGTCATCGTGAGGGACATGTGGCTGACTGGTTTTGACGTACCTTCAATGCATACCATGTATATTGATAAACCAATGAAAGGACATGGTCTAATGCAGGCAATTGCCAGAGTCAATCGTAAATTTAAAAATAAACAAGGTGGCTTAGTTGTAGATTACTTAGGTATAGCACCAATGCTAAAAGAAGCTATCAGTGATTACACCAATAGCTCAGGTAGAGGTGATGTAGCTACTCAAATAGAAGAAGCTCTTAATGTGATGTTGGAGAAGCATGAAATAGTTCAAGAATGTTTTCATGGCTTTGATTATTCTAAGTATCTTAATGAAAATGCTAGTAAAAAAGATCGCTTTAGTTTACTTGAGTCAGGAATTGATTTTATATTCAGTAAAAAAGAAGAAGATCAAAAAGATTTTTTAAAACATGCAACTGAACTCTCCAAAGCTTTTTCTTTATGTTCAGCTCAGGAAGAGGCACGTAAGTATAGAGCTGAGATAAATTATTTCTTGGCTATTAAAGCTGGAATAAATAAAATTAATGGTACTGGCGAAAGAGGTGGACCAACTGAAGCAGATTATGATTATGCTATTAGACAAATTATTTCTGAGTCCCTTGTTGCTGATGATGTTACAGAAGTTTTTACTATGGCTGGTTTAGATAGACCAGATATTTCTGTACTTTCTGATAAATTTCTAGAGGACGTTCGTAATATGGAGCATAAAAATCTTGCTCTAGAAACTTTGAAAAAATTACTTAACGATGAAATCAAGCTTATAAGCAGGCAAAATTTAATTAAATCAAGAAAATTCTCGGAAATGTTACTTGCTACCATCAAGCGCTATCAAAACCGTACTATAGAAGCAGCTCAGGTTATTAATGAACTTATAGAAATTGCTAAGAAGATGAAAGCCGAAAAAGACCAAGGTAGTAATCTTGGACTAAGTTGGGATGAAATAGCTTTTTATGATGCTCTTGCTGAAAATGAAAGTGCTGTTAGAGAACTAGGTGATACTACTTTAAAGGCAATGGCTCAAGAGCTTGTAATAATGCTTCGTAAAAGTACTAGTGTTGATTGGAATATTAGAGAGAGCGTAAGAGCTAAAATTAAAATCTCTGTAAAGAAACTTCTGCGCAAATATAAATACCCACCGGACCAACATGAAAGAGCTACTCAGATTGTGCTTGAGCAAACGGAGCTTATTTGTAAAGGGTGGAATAATCAAAAAACTTAAGGATTCGCTGAAAAACTAAGTTGTGAGGAGAAATCCGCTCAATAAAAAACCATAAATAGAGTTCATAATAGATGTTAAAAAACCAAACCCTATAGTGCCACTATAGGGTTTATCCAAAATATTCAATTTTTTAAAAATGGCGGAGAAGGAGGGATTCGAACCCTCGCTACAGATTTAAGGTCCGTAGAACTTCTTAGCAGGAAGCCGCTTTCAACCACTCAGCCACCTCTCCGTTTTGCTTTTTTGACGAGCTACGGACCTGGGTCCGTAGAACTTCGATTCTTTTTTTCTTCGTCAAGTCAGTCTTGCAGACTTCCTTGACAGGTCAGC
>JBEAYS010000006.1:0-9639 GCA_041170505.1 Cyanobacteriota bacterium | reverse complement strand
GCTATGTTCCACAACCTTGTCATAGACAAGCATTCACTAGAAATCTTTAATTGCTAAAAAAGTGAAACCCTCTAAAATCAGCTCAGGATGAGGCTTGTGATTTTAAGGGGGGCAGTTCTAGGGTTTTTCGTAGGTAAGTTTATAAAGATGCTCCACAAACATCGTCGTATCCCTATAAGACTCAAAGTTATAAGTCACTAATTCTTGTCCAAGTAAAGCCGGTCCAACAGCAATATTTGTAACTTTAAGCCTTTTTTGTGGATGCAGTTTTTGATACTCTCTTAAAGCAATCATAGCTCGGTAATCAGCCTGTGAATCACCAAAAAACAGCACTTGAGTCAAATTATTTAAATCCATCGCATCTAAAATGTCAAATATGGCATCTCCTTTATCGTACGGATATTTTCTATCCTTGAAAATTAACTCTTTGCCCATATCTATCATCTGCCAGCGACGAGAATTAAACAAAATCAATTGTATTATTTCTAATATTTTTTCTTTTTTTTCTTGATAATCTTCCGCCTCAAAATAGAGAGAGAAATCACCTGGTGTAAGTAAAAAATCAAGCTCTGAAGCCAAGACTGGACCTATAATATCCTTAATAATATCAACGAACATAACGGTTTCGTCGTACGCACGCGAGAAATCCTCACGCGCATATCGTAAGATATCGTTATTAACTATCTGTTTTCCAAAACCACAAAACTTAATAATATTATTGGAAATATTGGATCTGAAAATATCTACATAACTACGTGCAGTTAAAATGGCAATTCTAAATTTTGGATGAGTATTTAGCTGTTTAAGTTGCTGAGCGGTTTTTGGATCAATTTTAGGATAGCGATGATCAAGGGCCATAACTGTGTCTGGCCTTAAAGTTCCATCAATATCAAAAATCAAAAAAAACTTATTGATTTTATAAAAATCAAATTTATTTAATAATTCATCCACCTACAACTACTATATACCCACAAACTACTCTTCTTAGTTTTACCTAACGATTAAAAAACATTGGCTGATTAAGATTTTTTTGGGGGTGCGAGACATTAAGAAGAGCAGTTCTTGATTTCAACAGCTTGAGGGTTTTCATAGAACCTACCTTTATAAATAATCCCTACACAAGTAGCATATATAAAGTCCAGCTTCTCTTGCATAGATTTATTATTATAATTTTCAGGATAAAAAATTGGTGTTTTCATTAGGTAAAAACTTTCATCGAAAAAAAATAAAGAAGAATTTTGTTCGATTGGAATTTGATTAAGATCGGTATCAAAAAAGATTAAATCGGATATATCATAATTCAAATCCTTTGGTATAAAATCTTGAGAAATTTTTCTATTAGGATTATCCCCAAATGACTTCTTCCAATTATAAAAGTTGAATTTAGGTAAATAATAATATTTATTATAAATTTTAGTCGTATTTAGAGAACCAAAAAATATTTCATTAAATTCCTCAGGACGAATTAGCTCAAATAATTTATAAAGCTCTTCAAGTGCGCGCGATCTATCTTCATAAAACATAAAAATTCGCTTTGCTAATCTATACTCGTGAGGCTGGTATAAATGAGGGTTTGAGTGCATATCTTGAAGAAATTCTTTAACCACTATGACTTTACTTGCATTAGAAGAATTTAGATTTTCCATAGCTTTATCCAAATAAAATTGATTGAAGGAAGAACTAGCAAGATTAAATTGAGCATGCTTTCTGTCGTTTAAACTCGCAGGTTGAAAATCATCTGTAAAAAGTGTATCTAGAACTTTGGATTTAAATCGTCTATCAAATTCATTGCGAGCAATTAAACCATCTAAAAAATCAAAAATAGAATCTAAAGCTTGTTTAAAATCTATAGGGAAATCTTTTTTTTCAATATGTAATTTTAATTTAAATAACAAAGTATTAGCTTCATCCTGATCAGAATCATCATAAATTTTGTTAAGATCAGAAGACAGAGTTAGGTGATTAAAAAAACTATTTTTATCAAATTGAAATCCCAAACGAAAGAATTCAAAAGCTTTTGATGTATAAAATTTAAATTGAGGGACACCGCGAGACACTCGCAAGATAATATCACACCAAGGGTGGATTTTTAAACTGCTCTCCTTAAAGTTGCAACAAGTTTTATAAAACGTAAATAGACCAAGTGATTTAAAACTTAAAATGATCCCCCCCAAGCTATTACCAAAATCTTCAATCCTGAACTATGTTTTTTTAGATTTTGCAACTTTAAGGAGAGCAGTTCATGGGGGATAAAGAATATCCACAAACCTTGCAATCTCCCCTAATTCAAGCGTCTCCCCCCGCAACTTCTCAGGCAAATCCAATAATTTAATCTGCTCAGGGGTATAACCACCAGCCATAAGACCATTTGATAAAACCTTACGTCTATTAGCAAAAATCGCTTTAATAAAGCGGCGTAACTGCTTAGGGTTATGAGCGCGGACCAGGGGCTCGGGGCGCAGTTTGATTTTTATAAAACAAGAATCCACCTTAGGTATAGGTCTAAAACATTCCTTAGGCACATCCACAAGAGTAAAAACCTCTGCCCAATAGCGCATCAAAAGAGTAATTGCCCCGTAAGCCTTAGTACCCGGCTGAGCACAAAGCCTCTCGGCAAACTCTTTTTGGACAAGAATATTAATCTCCCCGACCAAATGCCGGTTAGGATTATCGCTCCCCATCTCACCAAGAATATGCAAAAGGATTCTAGTGGATATCTGGTAAGGAATATTAGCGACGATCTTGAGCTTGGGTCTGCTTCCTGACTGGATTTCAGCAATCAGCTCCGGACAAGTACCCAAAATCTGAGCGATACTCAAAGATAAAAAATCACCGCGAATAAAATCAAAGTTTTTGTGATTAGCTTTTAGAATATTCAAGCTGGTTATAGCATTAGCATCCAGCTCAACAGCAAAAAGTCTGTAGACCTGATTAACCAATCTCTCGGTCAAAAATCCAATCCCCGGACCTATCTCAATCACTACATCCCGCTCTGGATCAAGCCCAGAAGCTGATACGATAGCGTCTAGCTTGGCGGAGTCCACCAAAAAATTCTGCCCAAGTTCTTTTTGCTTGGGATAGCGCTTAGCGCGGGCAAGAAGATCATCAGATATTGGCATAAACGAGTTTATCCAATTCACCGTCAGCGTCAAGCGCGTGCAAATCATCGCAACCGCCCATAGAAACGCCGTCTATAAAAATCTGAGGCACAGACTTGCGGTTACCTTTGGTTTTTTTGGACATCTCCTCGCGAGCGGGCTCATTCCCGTCCAGCTTGATTTGGGTATATTTAAGACCCTTAGAATCTAATAAGCCAAGCGCCTTACGGCAATAAGGACAATGATCCCAAGTATAAATTGTGATACTAGCTGATTGGGTTTTTGAGTGCATAAATAAGATACTAGCATTTATGCGGGGATTGGGGTTTTATCGATGATTAAAAGTTTTTAGTATGAAAATTATTCAACTAACTCCCAACGTTTTTCACGAACACTATATTGGTAAAATAAACTATTATGAAAGAGATTTATATCACTGGGACGAGAAAACTGATCACGGTCCCTTAAAAGCAAAGTACTTGGCTCACTAGCATCATAAAAAGCATCTTGAGAGCCTGTTACTGGAGTTAATGAGCGAGCTGTTCGTGAATCGCGATCGTATAAGAAATGTTTATCTCCTTTAGATATCAGGACTTCGTTAGATTTTGTATCAGATGGAGTTGAGATTGTTATACCCCTAGAAGAATATTGATTAACATGAGTATCTATAACCCTTAGCTGTTCTAAAAATGAATAATTATCTTCTTGATTAGCAAAACCAAGCTCCGTAGCCATCTTATTTGCTTCTATAGGGTCATTAGAAGTACTTGGATTACTTGATGGAGGTGGAGTTGTAGGTGGAGTTGGAGTTGGAGTTGTAGGTGTAGTTGCAGGTGGAGTTGTAGGTGTAGTTGTAGGTGTAGTTGTAGGAGTTGTAGTTGTAGGTGTAGTTGTAGGTGGAGTTGCAGCATCTACCGCAGCTTTAAAAGCTTTATCGTCTTTCATCATCTTTTCAAACCTCGCGTTCTGCCATTTAAGCTCACCTAAAGTTTGTTTGTTTTGAGGAAGGCCCTCTCTATTAAGATATTGTCCTGCTTGCCTGAATGACTCTGCGTGAGGATGTTGAGACTCTCTTAAGCTTGTAAGATTGTCATTGAATTTTCTTAATGCTTCTGAGTATTCACTCTTCTCAGGAACTGTAAGTGCATTTACTTTATCAGTCTGAGTCCTAAGAGCAGTATCTAGATCTGCCTCCGTTCCTGTATTAGCAGTATCAGCAACCTTACCAGCCGCCTCCGCCTGACGGATTTGCTGGAGTTTAAATTTGTTAGAATCTAGAAATTTTTGTAAATTCTGTGGTATTGTAGGATTACTGTCCATCGATGTTCTAAAATCCTTTAACTTACTCCTCTCCTCTCCGTTAATATCCCCGCGCGCTAATAAATCATCAACCTGAGCTCTAGCTGTTTCAAATTTTTTATAATCTTCAAATTTTCCACCGAATGTCTCTGTAACTAATTTTGCTCTAGCCTCAAAAGCTTGTTTTAATTGAGTTTGCTGTGTAGAGTCAGCCGCGCTCCATCCAGCCCCAAGAGAACTAGAGATTTTACCATCAGGTCCGACAGTAACTACTCCAGCACGCTCATCGCCCTCACCGAAGCCCTTACTGTAAAATCCATATTGATCTTTTCCATCTTTCTGACCGAGGTGCACAAAAATATTGTTTGGATTATAAAGCTGTGCTTCTGTTAAGCCCGCGGCGCGCAGACGCTGAGAGTTAGAGGCATCACCGATATTAATTTCAGTAATATCTGCTCCAGCATCCTTATGAGGAATCGAAAAAAGACTTCTATTACTTACTACTCCAGATCCTGATTTAAGATACTCTTGTGCCGTTGGAGTAGTTGGCGAAGTAAGAGGTGGTTTTACACCCGGTAGTAAAGTATCTAAATTTTGTTTTTCACTTGGGTTTAAAGCTAGTTCATCATCACTTACAATATGATCTTGATTTTCATCAACAACCTTACGAGCACGTTGTACCCTATCTTCTTGATTAAACCTAAAATTTATTGTTGCATCGCCCATAAAATATTCCTTTGGATATTTTCTAGCAAATAAAGTTTAATATTTGGTTATCAAAAAAATCTATCAATCCTGATCTAAATCAGTCTTTATATGGTTACTAAGCAGATTACGCCATTAAACTTAGGTTTTTGGCTAATCCTTAAAATGCTAGCCGAGGGAAGAGGGAAGCGTTTTAAAAATCAAATAAAGGAGAGAGGTCATGGGATTAATATTTCGTCGTGGGTTATTGGGTGGTTTTAGGCAAAAAGCTGGTATCTGCCAGCCGCAACGCCGTTGCGCCCCAAGAGTAGTTCACTACCATTGCAGCGCTAATAATCAGCCGCGAGTTATTTACCAGCAAGCAAATCCCGTCAAAGAGCCTGTCACAGTGGCAATCAAAATGACTACAGATTCAAAAAATAAGGAGAAAGAAACAATGTCAGCACCAACAACAACAACAGCACAACCAACAACAACAGTAGTAGCACAAAGCACCCAGGCAGTCAGCCGCGAGCTAAACACTAATACTAATACAATAGGTTCCCACAACCCCGTCACAGAAAGCAGATCACAGGATAGCTTCACTCGTAACTCAACTAACAATAGCAATAACTCTGATAGCCGCAACCAATCAAAAGCAGATAGTCGCGACCAATCAAGCGACCATCATAATTACCAACCTCAAAACAGCAACAATAGTGATAGTAGATATCAAGGACGCAACAGCCACAACAACGTTACTATTAATGACGATCACAGTGTGGTAAACGATCATAGCGTTACCTATAATATCGGTAAACTTGTCGACAAAAGTCAAAAAGGTAAAGGTAATATCCAAGCAGGAAGAGACAATAGCGATAATGACAGTGCTGTAAGATCTTCAAGAGATGATCATTCCAGAGTGGACAAAAGCTGGAAAATGAAAAAAGCAAAAAGCAAAAGCGAAGCTAACGGTAATCGAAGCAGTGAATCGACAGAGAACAACACTAGTGTTGATAATTCTAAAAAAATAAAAAAGAAAAACAAGAAAGCAAAAGCTGTTGTACCAGCTCAAGAGCCAGCACCAGCTCAAGAGTCAGTGCAATCTACGCCAACGACTGTAAGCTAATTTGTTCAAAATATAAAAAAACCGCCCCATAAGCTAAAATATAGTTATGGGGTTTTTTTCTGATATCCTCAATAAAATTACCGGCAAAACCAAAGTCGGGACTAATCTTGCTGAAAAGCAGGATCTAAATAACGATAATTTTATAAGTGAAGATATGTTAGCTGAGCTAGAAGCTGATTTGATCAGATCTGATCTTGGGGTAAAACTAGCTTGCGACTTTTGTGAAATGATCACACGTCAGCTTAAGACTGGCCCCCTAAAAAAATCGGACTTACCTAAATTACTTGAAGAATTCTTGCTAAAAGCATTTTTAAAAATCAAAAATCAAGAAGAACTTTTTAAGCTTAATCTCACTAAGGCTGGGCTAAATATTATCTTAGTCGTTGGGGTTAATGGCGTCGGTAAAACTACTAGTATCGGCAAATTAGCATATAAACTCAAGCAAGATGGACACCGAGTCCTAATTGCCGCAGGAGACACTTTTAGAGCCGCCGCCGAGGAGCAGATCGATTTATGGGCAAAAAAAGCCGGGGCGGGGTTGTTAAGGCTCGAGGAAGGCGCAAAATCGAGCACTGTCGTTTTTAAGGCACTTGAAAAAGCCAAAAACGAGGGTTTTGATGTTTTGATTATCGATACAGCCGGCCGAGTTCAAACCAAGCAAAATCTTATGGACGAACTAACCAAGCTCAAGCAAGTTATCACCAAAAACACCAGCACTGAAGATCAGCTCGAAACTATGCTGGTGCTAGATGCGAGCACTGGTTCTAACGCCGTTTTGCAAGCTGAAAAATTTAATGAAGCAACTAGCTTGAATTCTATAATTCTTACCAAATTTGATGGTAGCGCAAAAGGCGGTATGGTTTTTGCGATGGCTTATGAATTCGGTCTACCCGTGAAGTTTATAGGTGTCGGCGAAAAGCTTGAGGATCTAAAAGAATTTAATTTGGAAGAATTCACTGGTAAATATTTTTATAACTAATTTTAGATAATGATAAATAGTCAATTCTATAAGCGTTTTTTTTACTACACACTCTGCATCATACCTGGGCTTGGGTTCTTGATTCATCGAATTCGCTTCACTTATTTCAATGTCGATGAGTTTCAGCATACCTATCTAGCGTGGGCAACTACTCACTTCGATATGATTCAATACCGAGATTTTTGGGATAACCATGGTATTCTTTATACGCTTTTTAATAGCGCAATTCTAAAAATATTTGAGCCTGAGGTCGGAGTGCCCGCCATCATGCTGGAGAGATACGCTAATCTAGCGCTCTTGATAATTGGGTTTTATATATTGTTTGAAGTGTTTTATGAGCTTAGCTCTAAACTTCATTATGCGTCTCTTGGTGTTTTGTGTTTTAGTTATGGGCTGATTTCTCAAAAAGGTATTGAAGTAAGACCAGATAATTTACAATGCATATTTTTATATTCAGCTCTTCTAGTACTATTCAAGGCTCTCAAGCGACGAAACAATAAACTTGCTTTTATTGCTGGCTTGTTTATCACATTAATGCTGATGACTAATCTAAAATCAATTTCAGCATTAATGGGAATTGGATTTGGGCTTATTGTCGCTCTTGCCTATGAAAGATCCAAAAGCTTGATGAGTTTGATTCTCTGGCTAGGAGCGGGGATACTGAGCGGACTTGTAGTATTTGCACTTGGATTTTTAAGCTGGGGAATTCTTGATGACTACATTAATTGGAATGTAATTTTTAATTTTCAATTTACTCATGATAATCTCGGGCACGCATCACTAAAGTATTTGCATGAAATTTATTATACTAATTATTTTGCTTGGTCGTTATTATGTTTGTGTGGTGGATTTTTTTTCTCGCTAAAATCTTTTGAAGAAATAAAAAATAGAAACTATTTAGGATTAATACTATCTTGCTTAATTTTGAACTGTTTTGTTACACGTTCAATTTATCTTTTTTGGACTCAATTTGATTTACTTTATTTACCGATCGTTTGTTTTAGTGTGAGTTATATGTTTTTTTGGATATTGGACCTAAAACTTAATCGCTATTTATTGTTTGCGATTTGGGTTTTAGGATTATTGATTTGCCTACAATTGAGCTTTTGTTCCTATGCAAAATTATTAAATGATTGGCGTATCGTAGATCATTATTTTAGACAATTTGATTCTAGAACAAAAAAAATCTATTCTTATTTGGGATCTTCAGGATATTTAGATTATTACGGTATTGATAGTTGCCCTGGATTTGGTTTTAATAGGAATTCTAATTTTCTAATTCATAAATATAGGCAATCAATTTATTCTATGGAAAAAATTGAACAAAAAGAAATTTTTGGAAGAACTTATATCAATGAATTAAATAATAAAAAAGTAAAATTAATTATTGCTACTCGTAAAGGAATTCTTAGCAATCATCATTATTCAACTGTAAAATATATTTTTGACAATTATAAGTATGTAAATTGTTTATGGATAAGGACTACGCCTTTTGAGGCCGCGCCTTTTGGGGCCGCACTTACCGGTTCCACAAAACCAAGATAATTGCCCAAGCTTAGCACTTATAACAATCCTTTGAATCATCCAATTACCTAACAATATCAAGCGCTAATTGTTACAATATTACAATTGGAATTTTTGTTTTTAGGCAATTCTCCTTGTTAGTACTTGTTTTAATTGTAACAATATTACAATTAGCGTAAGAGTTTAGGATCGCGTAAAGCCTCGGAGGTGCATCTAACAAAAAAGTGCTAAAGCATGAATTAAAAAAATGGTGGAGCCTGGTTAGCGCTGTTCATGACTATATTTTGCATACGAAAATAGATGGATATATCATAAAAAAATTAAGTCAGGCTTATTACAAATTGACAATACGAGGGTGTTGTGCTATTATCTTATTAGGCTCTATTCCTAGTGCCCTATCAATTTTTACAGACGTTTAAAACACCACGTAATGACAATACAAAGAACTCCACTCTTAGATACGAACCCCCACCAACAAGCTGCTAGAAACTGGTTAGTAGAACAAAGGACAAATCTAGATACTCCTGAAAAAAAAAGGGAATTAATCGCGAAAATTTGTCAAAAGCCTACTTCTGATATCGAACCCTTAAGCGAGGTTGTTTGTCAAACAACAGAAGAAAGAAATCTAAGATCAAGAAGAACGGTACTAACAAATCCAAGCTCCCTGGACTATGCTTCTGTTCAGAATGTTTTAACAACTATCGCTGGAAATTTACCAGGCACCAAAATAATATATCAGAGTTCAAAGCCAGAATTTAAAAATATTAAAAGAATCGCCATATTAATTGCAAGTGACCACGTAGATTCCGAGGTTCAGTTGCATGATTATACAGTATTAAAAGCTTTGTATACTAATCCAAGATTGCAAATGAGCTCATCATTTAATGAAGGGATCACTAATGCCGAGGATATACTTGACGGAATGC
>JBEAYS010000005.1:0-2659 GCA_041170505.1 Cyanobacteriota bacterium | reverse complement strand
AACCGCTTAGGATAGAGAGGCACTAACAGGTCAGTGCGCTAATCATGGTTTGATAGGTTTACCATGAAAGGCTAAGATCATAAGCTTAGAACCCGTTGAGTGTCTATGCTCACAGGAACGGTAACATCTTAAATTCATAGAATACACTCGTAGTGCTTTGTTCTGAATAATTTTTGGACACGAGGGGCAGTTCCTCGTCGCCTCCACCATTTTGGTTGCTTTCACCTCTTACATGTCAGGTTAACGCAATACCTTGGCATAATATCTCTGAAGTCTTGGAAGAGTTTTTTTAATATATTGAGGAAATAATTTAAGGAAGTAATGTCACAAGCCCAATTCTTCCTGCAAGTGACTGGCTGATATTTTGCATTAGAGCAAAGAGGGCAAAATCTCTATCCTTAGGTTTATCCAAATTTACAGATTTTTTTGAATACTTTTTTTGCTAGAGTGGTTTTGCCTGATTGTCTAGGACCGAAGATCGCTATCGTCGGATATATCTTAGATATTTTTTATGTAATAATACTAACCATGCCCTTAAACCCTCTAAGTGTCGAAGAATATTCTATTGTTCAAGATCGAGCATTAATCAACGAAGCGGCTAAAAAATCTTGGCAGGTTTTAGAAGAGATTGCTAGTTTTATTAAACCGGGCATTAAAGAATCAGAAGCCCACCAGCAAGCTAGGCAAGTTTATAAAAACCACTCTATAACTAGATCCTGGCATAATCCTTATATTAAGTTTGGTAGAAATACCTGCCTGACTTACTCTCAAAAACCGACAGAGGATCTTGTGCTCCAAGAGGAGGATATCGCTTTTATCGATATTGGTCCGATTTGGGGTGAAATTGAGGGCGATACAGGTAAGACTCTTGTGTTTGGGGATAATAAAATTTTTCATGATCTAAAATACAGTAGTGAAGAGCTTTTTAGGCTGGGCTTGGAATACTACCGCTCTCAAAACCCTACAGGCATTGAAATGCAAAGTTTTATCTCCCAAAAAACTCAAGAGCTGGGCTATGAGTATTTGCTAGAATCTGGCGGACACTTGATAGGAATGTTTTCTCACGGAGCGACCTGGAATAAAGGTATCGCCTTCTACGATCAGCCCATGAAACCAGGTGTATGGATTCTAGAAATTCATATTAAGCACCGAAAACTGCCTTATGGTGCGTTTTTTGAGGATATTTTGTTATAACCTCTTTTTACGAACCCTTGGTTTCGAAAGAGGTTAAATTTAGCTTGCAGTTATTAACTCTGGGATTTCATCTAAGCTATAGTAAACCTTAAGTCCTTTTCTATGAGCTTGATTAACCATCTCGTCAGCTCCTTGAGATGCTCCGCCTATGCGTAAAACGGCATCTAGTTTATCTTGGAGCCGAATAGCGATCGGATGAAAAATTTCATTAAAAATGGCGTCACCAATTTTTTTTGATCCTGCTTCCTTAATTAAAGGTAATGCGATCCACTCTCCAAGAATTGGCATATGCCCTTTTTGAAGCACTTTTAGAGCCATTTCGTTCATAGCCTTTACATTGGCTTCTATTAGTTCTAGATTATCATTAGTCCCTGAACGATAAGGACCAGCTACCAGTATCCATAATGCTTTGTTAATTTTCATGATTATCTCCCTAGCCAAAATCTTACACTTGACTGTATTTGCAATCAACTATCCTATCCTAAAGTGTCAGATTAAATCTAAACTTTTTCAAATAAGGCATTAAACCCCAAGCACCAATCTAAAAAAACTTTTGTCCAATTTGGCATACGTCCCCATATCAACGACTTCAAAGTTGTTTTGATTGAAAAACCACAACTGGTATACCAGCTTCTTCTAATAGTGTTATCAAATTGTGTTTGCCAGAACGTTTTGAATCTATATGAGCTTGTCCTACTATCATTGCTCTAGTACCTGGCTCAGCCTGAGAAAATAGCTCAATAATGCCTCCATTACGATCTTGAATAGTGTGTTTTTGAGATTGATCTTTTATGTACTCTAGAATTGCATTTATTTGTCTATTGTTTAATTCTAAAGCCAAAGAATTAAATTTCTCTTTCCATATCTGTGGTCTCACATTAGTCTTTGCATCCGAAAAGAGATCTACCAAATTAACTGCATTTTCTATGATTGTTTTTGATAAGTTCTCATCCCATTGTAAGTCTGACATAATTTTATTCATTCTAGATATGAGTAAAGAGTAAAACTCAAAATCAATATTCTTTTTTTGATAGGCCTTTTGAGTTGTATAAAGCCTGGTTAAAGTTAATGTAGCAGTATTGTAAATATCTCTTTTATAATCTTCATTAGAGCTTTGTTTAAACATCGTCGAATGAATTCCTGAAGCAATAGCAATTAATTCACTGGCGTTGATATCCATTTCTTTTTTTTCGGCAATTTTTTCCTGATTGAAACTCAAGTAAGGTAAACTTTGAGAAGCAGATTGAATCATATTGTTCCGAGCTTGATAAAGCAAAACCTGTTCAGGAGCAAGTCTTTTTAAGTGCAAGTCACTCATTAGCCTTGCTTCATTTAAGGTTGTTGGCATTCCGTCAAGTATATCCTCGGCATTAGTGATCCCTTCATTAAATGATGAGCTCATTTGCAATCTTGGATTAGTATACAAAGCTTTTAATACTGTATAATCATGCAACTGAACCTCGGA
>JBEAYS010000004.1:0-3241 GCA_041170505.1 Cyanobacteriota bacterium | reverse complement strand
GGTTTTTAACTAGTATATCCTCAAGATCGCTCATACTCTGGATTTTACCGATACCTCTTATTAGATATTGCTCTGAATTCCTTTCTATGATTCCGCCACTGAAGTTTTGGTTATTATTCTCCAGTGCTGTAAAAACATCTTTTAGGCTGAGCTGGTACTGCAAAAGCTTTATGGGATCTACGACTACATGGTATTCAGTAGTAAATCCACCCCAAGTGTTTACCTCATTTACTCCAGGCACACTTCTAAGCTGATATTTTATATCCCAGTCCTGGATTGTTTTTAGCTCCTGGATGCTGTATCCATGCCCGCTAACTACATACTGAAATATCTCCCCCATCCCTGTCGAGATCGGTCCTAGCTCGGCTTCAATCCCAGCTGGCAATTTAGTCTTAGCAACTTGAAGCTTTTCGTTTACCAGTTGGCGCGCGAAGTAAATATCGACAGAATCTTTAAATACCACTGTTACCACCGAAAGCCCAAACTTGGATATAGACCTTAATTCTTCTACCTTAGGAAGCGAGCTCATAAAAGCCTCAGTAGGAACGGTTATTAGCTCCTCTACTTCATAAGGAGCCATGCCAGGTGCGTCAATTAAGATCTGGACTTGATTATTTGTTAGATCCGGAAAGGCGTCTATAGCTAGCTTGGTAAATGAATAAAGTCCTGTCGCGACAACTAAACCAAAAACTATCAGCACTAATGTTTTTTTATTAACAAACTTGATTAATAAATTAATCATTACTCTTCTTCTATAGTCCCCTTGAGCATTTCAGCTTTTAGTAGATAACTGCCGTTACTAACGATTTTCATCTCCGGCTTAATTCCCGATTTAATCAGATAGTAAAATCCGATTTTTTGACCAGGCTCGACGGTGTGTTTTTGATATTTACCTTGCCCTAAATCCTCAAATACAAAATATTCTTTTCCGAATTGTTGGACACAATTCTCGGGTACCACTAAATTATTTTCGCTTGCATCCATCTCTATGACTGCTTTTCCGGTTATTCCTGGTTTAAGTAGTAAGCCAGGGTTTGCAAGTGTTACTCTTGCTACATAAATTGAATTTGGGCTTATACTGATTGATTGAATAAAGCTAATAATTCCCGTAAAAATTTTATCAGGGTAGGCATTGGTCATAAAATCCACTCTCTGACCGACTTTGATCTTGCTTAGATCTTCAATGTAAATATTCAAATCCAGCCAAACTTCACTTAGATCAGAAATCTCATAAATCAAAGTGCCTGCCGGCACGACTGAACCAGCGCTGATATTTTTGCTGACAAGTAAGCCAGCACGCGGAGCGATAATAGGAATATTATTGCTGACCGATCCTGAATCCAAAATACTCGAGTGGATTCCATAGGCTCCAAGCAAGGAGCGGGCTTCGCTGTATAAATGGTTCTTGTGATCACGTTCTGAATCAAGAGTGTTTTGAGCAAGAGTGTAATCTGTCTGGGCTTGATAAAAATCTTTTTTGGGCGCAATGCCTTCTTCAAAAAGATTTTTTTCGCGATTATAACTCTCCTTAGCTAGAGCTAGGCGTGCCTCTGCCTGCTTAATAGCGATATCCACAAGATGAAAATCATGAATAAATCCAGCTTGAATTTTTGCAATTTCGGGATTTTGGATGCTTGCTAATTTTTGTCCAGGGCTAATAGGTGAACCCAATATAGTGTTTTCTTCGATAACTAATCCAGAAAACATAGTGGTGATTTTGTAGCTTTTGTTTTCATTTAGTTTAATTTCGCCGCTAGTTTCAAGAGGAATTTTTAGTGTCCGACTCTCAACACCCGAGCTAATAATATTATTTGCTTTAACTGCAGATTCTGTAATTGTAATAATATTACAATTAGGCTCAGCGGTTACAGCGTTTTTGGGGTTTTTGATACCGCACGCGTTTAAGGATAATATAAAACCGAGGCAAAAAATAACTCTAATTATCTTCATAAACTTACTCCTACGGCTCTTGCTAAATTCACTAAGGCATCTTGGTAGGCTTGGATCATATCGTAATAAACTATTTGTGCGTTTATATAAGATTCTTGATTAGCTACTACAGCGAGGGTGGAGCATTTACCTTCTTCAAAACATCTATAAGTTTTTTCGCTGACGATTTTTGATTTTTCTACTATTCCTTTTTCGATTTGGTTTAACTGCTTATCAAGATTAAGAGCTTCAATAGTGCGGTTATTAATTTCAAGCACAATCTTGCGTTTAAGTAATTCTTGTTCTTGTTCGATTTGTTTTTGGAATGCTTTTGCTGACTGGATTTGACCTTGGTTACGATTAAAAATTGGCAGAGGCAGGTTACCAATTATAAAAAAACCTATATCATCGCTAGCTCCATCATTTATGACTAAGTCAGGACCAGCAGTCAAAGATAAATTAGGAATTCTTTGGCTGTAAGCTAGCTCAACTTCTTTTTGAGCGAGCTTAGTTTTAATCAGAGAGTTTGCTAATTCAGGTCTTTTGGTAATTGCTAAATCATGAAGCCTTGCTAATAGCTCCGGATTTAACTTATTCCCATCAGCGCTCAGATCCACTCCCAGAGCCTGCCATAGAGTGCTAGCGGAGTTTGGATTGATTAGCTCGAGTTCAGTATCTAGAGCTTGGTTTAGAAGTGAATTAAAAGAATTTTTTGCAGTTTGAAGCTCCGTGTCTAAACTGAGCATATCGTTTTGGATTTTTAGATTAGCCATTTCGATTTGGAGTAAATCGATATTAGCGATATCTCCGCTTGCTTCGCGCTTCTCAGCCAGCTCTTGCAGTCTTTGATTGGTATTGAGTAAGTCTTGAAAAAGTTTGTTTTTTTCCTGGAGCACAAATAATCGGGTGTAAGATTTTCTAATCTCTGATTCGATATCAAGTTTTATAGTATCAATTTTAGTTTCGGTTTCTTTTTTTGAGATTTCAGCTAATTCAATTCTTTTTTTTCGTTTATTACCCATCTCAAAAGTTTTTTCAAGACCCAATCGATATGTTTTTTCGGCTATACCGTTGTCGCTGACTAGGTTAGGATTAAGCCTGGCTTGAGCAATTTTTATTTCAGCGTTTTTGATATCAAGCTCTGTTTTTGCGATATTTAGCTGGATACTATTTTCCATAGCCATCACAAGAGCATCATCCAGATTCATTATTAATCCTGGCTTAGCAGAAGCGCTCAGCATAGAAATTAATATTAATAATAAAAAACTTTTTCTCAATTACAAAAACTCCAAAACCAAATAATTAGTTAGGA
>JBEAYS010000003.1:0-2907 GCA_041170505.1 Cyanobacteriota bacterium | reverse complement strand
GTATAAAATTATTTTAATTAAATCTGGAATAGATCTAAGTAATCTAAAAGGACTTTGTCTTACATTTAATAACAACAGATTAAAAGAGCTAATCACAAAAATATACTCAACGGCTTTAGCTCAAAACTCAATTAATCTAAAACAAGCTGCTGAATTGATTTACATTCTTGCCAGCGGCTTAAAAAAAGAACCAAAAGCAAATAACGGGTCTAGTTTCTTCTGGGGATCAAAAAGCTTATGGGATGCAGATTCTGGACTATCTGACATATAAGCAATTTCACCTAAAAACTTAATATAAAAATCCTCGTTATTTTTACTTTTTATAAAAGGATTTAAAGATTTTTCATGAATTCTGTTTTACCCCTAACAAGTTCAAGCTGTGGTGGAATGAAACCTTATGTGGTAGCTAATCAATCACGGCTACACAAAATATTTCAAGCCGAAATTCCAAAATCGGACAGCCCAACTCATCCTGGGTATGGACTAGGTCTTAGATTATTAATTCAAGAACATAAAAACGGTAAAACAAGCCAACAGGAACCAGAATTAGAAACAGATCCTCCTAATTTCAGGGAGCTTCTAAGTGAAAATCTAACAAAAGAGCTAGACGAAATTATAAGTTTTATAGACCAAGAAGCGCAATCACGCAGTCAAGGAAAAAAACAAGCACTTACTTTAGACGACACTGCGATAACTGAGAAAATTGATGCGTGGACCGATAAACTTATAACAGAACTAAATATCAATAACGAAGTCGCCAAGCATGATATTCAAGGACAAGTAGATTTCTTTTTTAGCTCGCTTCTTGATCAAAAAAATTCAGAAAACTTCGTAAAAGAAGTTCAGGAGTTTTTTAAAACTAACCCAAAAGCCTCACAAGAGCGCAGAAATCTCATACAAGATCTTTCGGCTCGCTATCCAATAGGACCTATCCAAGCCAAGCATTTGGTCGATATTTTAGAGCCTGATAGATTGAGCCTCAAGCAAATACGAAATGCTCTTTTATATATGGCTAAAGAATATAGATTATTAGAAAAAAAAGGGCAAATGATCGGGACCTGCAGTAAATTTGCGGCGGCGGCACTTAGTGGATCTCTAGCTGGCTATCTAAACCAATCGGCAATTGGCTCATTAGTAGGTAATACTTTAATGAGAATTCAGGCAAGCTTGAATAATAACGCTGAACTTTCACAAATTGATTTATTACAAGAGATAGGAACCACTCTAAATCGAAGAATCGCAGATGCTTTATTAATGACAGAATATAGTGAAATTGACGAAAGTAAGTTTGCAGAAATCCACACCAAGCTCACGCTTGGCAGAGATGCTAGTTATGAGCTTATGTCTGATTTTTTAAGCACCTTTCTACCTTGTGGATTTGGCTTAGTGGGAGCATTAGCTGGGATGACCGCTCTACATCCCTTACTGGGGGCAGTTAGTCTATCAAGTGTCCCTTTTATTGTTAAAAAAACTGGAAATTTCATGAGAGAATTTCAAGATTTACAAAAAGAACAATCCGAGGCAACTCAGCAAAGTACTCAAGGCATAATGAGCATAACAACCTCATCAGATGATGCGATACAATCTCCCACTCCACAAATCATTGCAAATAACCTAGCTAAAAGCTTGAATGGAGAAACTTCAATAAATATGAAAGGAGAAAAATTATCACAAAGTATTAGATTGAGTTTTGAAAGTTCTTTTTGGAATGCGATGGTTCTTTCCTCTTGTATAGGTGCGGGCTTATGGTACAGAGGTGATATTTCAGAACTTGAGGTTTTAGCAAGTTCATCTATTGCTGGCAGAGTACAAAGCCCCGTTCTTACAATGATAGGCATATCAAATAGATTTCTTCGAAGATTACAGCAAGTCCAAGATATGGAACTCTTGCTCCAATCTGGAGAAAAAATATCACTCGAGCAAGATGCACAAAAACCAGGCGTAGATAGCTTAGCAAATCATAATCTTATAATTAACAATCTTGGATTTACTGGACAAGATGGCACTGAAATCATTAAGGGCATTAATCTTAATATCCCTCAAGGTAGCTTTATGACTATAACAGGAGAATCTGGTGGCGGCAAATCAACTTTGCTCAGATGCTTATTAGGGCTGTATAAACCTAGCTCCGGATCAATCACTATCGGCGGCAAGCCAAGAGATGAATTAAAGCAAAATGGAGATAACTCTGTTAAAGCTCTAATATCAAGTTGCCGCCAAGCCCCTACTTATCTTCCCCATCTTAGTCTTAGAGACAATTTATTACTCTACTCTAGTGTGCCAGCTGAAGATACAAGAATCAAGGAAGTGCTGACACAATTAGGTCTAGAAAAATTTACTGGTAAACTTGATGAAAAACTAGCCAAACCTTCTGGCGGTGAGAAGGTCAGAATCGGCTTGGCTAGAGCCTTATTAAGAAATAATGGCGAGAATAAAATACTGGTTTTGGATGAGGCTACCACTGGTGTCGATGCTAAAACAGAAAAAGAAATTATCGACTGTTTGAAAAATTTACAAAAAACCAAACCTGACCTAACAATTATTTGGGTAACTCATAGCAAGCAAGTTGTTGATGCGGTGAATAATAATTATAATTTTGAGATTCGCTGAAAAAACGAAGTTTTGAGGCGGAATTCGCTTAATAAAAAACCATATATAGAGTTCATAATAGATGTTAAAAAACCAAACCCTATAGTGGCACTATAGGGTTTGGGAATTATGGCTTGGTTGGTGGGTTTTTGGATTAACATTAATTAAGGATTCGCTTAAAAATGCGTCTTCGACGATTTTTTAACCGTGAGTCAAAATTCACTCTTGGCTCAGGGAGTGAATCCTTAATGTCATAACCAACTTATGAGATAAGGATGATTGACAAGTCTTGTAAAATCTAACTATATAACCTATGGC
>JBEAYS010000002.1:0-4691 GCA_041170505.1 Cyanobacteriota bacterium | reverse complement strand
GACCTGATTTTATAAATCTATGGTGGGTTCATCAAAACCTTGGTAATGACGGTAATTCATCATATGTCAGTAAAATTATTACTCCCGTTGTTCGCTCAGTTGTACGTGAAGTTATTTCAGGATCTACTGTAACAGCCATTTATAGTGAGGATCGCCGAGTAATTGCGGATTCGATTTCTGAGCTTCTCGCTAAGAAGCTTGCAAAATATAATATTTATCTTTCTGAGTTTTTACTTGAAGAAGTTACTTTTTCTGAAGCCTTCCAAAAAGCTATTGAAGAAAAGCAAAAGGCCCGTATAGACTTGGATACAAAGGATAATATTATTATCGAAGAAGAAAACAAACGTGACGCTATCGTCACTCGCGCTCAAGGTGAAGCTGAGGCTATCCGCTTAAAAGTAGATTCTTTATCTAGAAACCCTGAGTATTTAAGATTTAGAAAAGCTCAAGTTTATGGTACTAGAACCAAGCTATTGATAGACGATAAAATTTAAAAAGGATTGCTATGTTATCTGTAAAAAATCAAATGTTATTAGTAGTAGGGTTCTTGATACTTGCTCTTTTATCCCAGTCATTGAGAATTATTCCAGCTGGGCGCACTGGTGTGATTTTTAATCTTAAGGGCGGAGTTCAGAATAATGCACTTGGTGAAGGAATGCATTTTTTGATTCCATTTGTTCAGACTTTAATTGTCTTTGACACGAGAATTGTTACTTACTCTTTTACTTCAAGTACTGATGATGCTTATCGCTTGGGTGATCCGATTATCGCTAAAACAAAAGACGGGCAAGTAGTTGGTATCGAAGCTTCTATTGTTGCTCAATTAAAAAGAGATAGAGTACCAGAAATTTATCAAAAACTTCGTACTGATTATGAACCAGTTTTAAATAAAAAAACTAGTCAAATCATGCAAGAAGTCGTTGCAAGCCATGTCGCTGACGCGCTTTACACCAGAGAAACCAGAGAGCAAATTACTCAAGAAGTTGTAACAGCTCTATCAAGCTCGCTAAGTGAGATGGGAATTGATCTCTATGATGTGCTTTTAAGAAGAATAGATTTTTCTAATCAATATATTGAAGCTATCGAACGCAAGCAAATCGCACTTCAAAAAGCTCAATTAGCGCAGATTTATAAAGATATAGCAGTAAAAGAAAAACAAATCGAAATTATTAAAGGTTCTGCAAAAGCTCAAGAAGTGCAGATTAAGGGTTCTGCTATTCAAGCTAATCCGCGTTTAGCTGAGCTTGAGTATCTTGATTATATAGAACAAAACCAGCTTGAAATCCCTGTAATTATGGGGCTTCAAGGTAGTAGTTTTATAAATCTTGATAAAATTATGACCAAGTAAATTGCTATAATTTTTTTATGACCTCACCATCAGGCATAAAAACATGGCTACCAGAAGAGCTTAAAAAACAAGAAGTTATTATAAATTCCTTGGTAAAGGTTTTTGAACAGCACGATTATCAACCTATCGAAATTCCTACTCTTGTCGATATTTCTGTTATCCAAAAAGCAAATAGAAGATTTAATGCTGATATTTTTAAAGTAGTTGACCGAGATGGTAAGACTCTTGCCCTTAGAACCGAGCTTACTCAGCCAATCGCTAAGACTATCGCTACAAGAGCTCAAGAGATAAATTTCCCTGCTCGAATTTTTTATAATTCATCGGTTTTTCGTTATCGTGGTATTGCTACTGATGACTCGCGTGAGATTAGGCAAGTTGGAGTAGAGTTTTTTGATAATCGTAACGTTAGTGCTAAAAATTATCTAAGTGCTGATCTTGAAATTATAAAAATTCTTCTGGAATCCCTATCAGGACTTGGTCTTAAGAATTTTAAGATTTCTATTACTTCTGCTAAGATTTGGCATAAAATTTTTCAGCTTTATGGTAATCAAGAAGCAAGTTCAATCTATGAAAGTGTTTTAAAGGGTGATCTTATTGAGTTTAAAAAGCTCACTGCCCAAAAACCCATAAAAGCTCTTTTAACTGCAAAATGTATTGAAGATATAGAAAAGGCTCTAGATCTAGATCTCAGCGATTTAGTAGAAATCCTTAAACTAGGAGATAATATTGTTTTTGATCCTCTACAATGCCCTGATATTCAGCTTTATACAGGTCTGCATATAAATGTCATAGTTCAAGGCGAAGGTAAGCTGGTGGCTATTGGTGGTCGCTACGATAATCTCTGTAGCGAATTTGGTAAGGATCTTTCTGCAATTGGATTTGCTTTTTATATACCTCGTTTACTATCTGCCCTTAATTCACAAACTAACAGCTCGAAGAAACTTCGTATCGCAATAGCTAAGGGCACTTTATATGAAGGAGCCAAGACTTATTTAAGCTCAAAAGGTTTTATCATTCCTGAAACAGAAAAAAGAAAATTAATTATTCCTGTTAAGACCCAGTCAGACTCTGGGTTTGATGAAATCGAGATTTTAATGGTGCGCGGTCATGATGTACCTACTTATGTCGATCATGGAGCGGCTGATCTTGGAATAGTAGGCTACGATGTGATCCTAGATTCGGTAAATGATATTTTTCAGCTTGAAGATCTAGAGTACGGTCATTGCAGGCTTTGCGTTTGCGCTAAAAAAGGTAGTTTTAAATCTATTGCTGATATGCCAGCTTATACCCGTGTGGCTACGACTTTCCCTAAGATCACGAGAGATTTCTTTACTAAAAAGGGTCTTGAAATTGAAGTGATTAATTTATATGGCTCGGTAGAACTCGGTCCTCTAACGGATTTGAGTGATGTTATCGTCGACCTTGTCGCTACTGGCAAGACTCTTGAAGAAAATGGTCTTGAAGTGGTTCAAGAAATTTTACCTTGCACAGCACGCTTGATTGCTAACCATGCTAGCTTTAAAAACTACAAAGACTTACTAAATAAACTTTTTGCTTAATTATAAGCTGTTAGAACCTGCTCCACAAGCTTTTTTACGCTTTTTGAGCTTGGGAGATTTGATTTTAAAATATCTTCTACTGTTTTTATTGAGTGGATAATGGAGCTGTGCTTGCGACCATTAAACTCTTCGCCAATTCTGCTATAGCTAATATTAAGAAGTCTATAACTCAAGTAGATAGCGATGTGTCTTGCTCTTGTAAATTCTTGCATTCGTTTTTTGCCGGTTATATCTTCAGGCTCAATACCAAAATACTCAGCAACCTGCTTGCAGATTGAGCTTATGGACGCCCCTTTATTAGCGGGATACTCAGCTAGTCCGCCAAATAAATTAGCGACCATCTCATCATCCACACTTGAGTAGTTTTGGAGCGCTGAAATCTGCATAAGAGCTCCTTCTAGCTCACGCACGTTAGAATTACATTTCTCAGCGATAGTATTTAAATATTTATTATTAAGTTCGATATTATTTAATTGTGCTTTTGCAGTGAGTATCTTTATGCGCGCGGAATAGCCAGGTCTGCCAATCGGAGCCACCAAAGCCCCTTTTAGACGGGATTCTAGCTTTTTGTTGAGTAATTTAAAATCTTTTAGTTCTTTACTTGATGCTAGTATTACCTTACCGCCACGTGAGCAAATTGCTTCAAAAGTATATATAAACTCTTCTTGGCAAGCTTTTTTATTATCCAAAAATTGAAAATCATCAAAAAGCAAAATATCTATATTACGGTAAAGATTTCTAAATTCTTGACTTTTGTTTTTGTGTATGGAATTTATAAGATTATTTGTAAACTCCTCAGCGTTTACAAATTTTACTCGGGTGTTTGGATCCTCATTTAAAGCATAATTGCCAATAGCATGGAGTAAATGAGTCTTGCCAAGCCCGCTGTCGGAGCATATGAAAAGCGAATTATATATTCCGCTATGATTTTCTACAATTGCTTTTGCAAATGTAAGACTAGCTTTATTAGAGCTATCTTCAATAAAATTACTAAAACTAAAGTGTTGATTTAGGTTTTTATTAAAAAACTTAGGTTTTACAGGATTTATTTCTGAAATTTTAGTTTGAACCGGCTCGCTATTATTTGAAACCACGATTTCTATCGTGTTATCTAGGATATATCTTATAGCCAAAGCATGTGCTGTTGCCTCTTTTAGAGCTTGTTCAATATAACTATGATAAGACTGAAAAATAAAATTACGAGTAAATTCATTTTTAACGCCGATAAGCGCAGTATCTTTTTCTATGTTTATTAATTTAAGAGGTAAAATCCAAGTCTGAATGCTAGGTTTTTTTAGTTTTAAGGATAATATTTCTATTATTCTAGACCAAATATTATCCAAATCTAATCTTGAGTAAGATAAATTGCATTTTGAACTAGTTAAAATAAGTTTTTTATTATCTTCGAGGATATTTGATTTTGTATTTTGATTTAATTCTTGGGTTTTTTGCATGAAAAGATAATAGGGTATTTACACCTAAGGTGAGATTTTTCAGTTTTAAAAATTTTACTCGCTTGAGTTTTTAAAATATATCATTTGGACTAGTCCTTTGTCTCTAAGAAATAATTAACTTAGCAATATTTCAAGCTAAAACACTTTATTAATGAGCATTTGATTAAATTATAAAAAAAAATTCTAATATTTTTCCTAATTAATTTTTTTTAATTGGAAATTAAAATTTTTTGTTAGGCGGATTCCGCCTCAAAACTTCGTTTTTCTGCGAATCCTTAACCAAATCATAATTTCTAATTTTTATAGTTAAGACATGAGACTTAACGGGAG
>JBEAYS010000001.1:0-8362 GCA_041170505.1 Cyanobacteriota bacterium | reverse complement strand
TGATGAGTCCGTTTGTGTTTTCATTAGCACCACGTTGCCATGAGCTATATGGATCGGCAAAAAAACATTGAACTCCAGTTATAGCAGTTATCGCCTCATGACAAACAAACTCACTACCATTATCGATAGTCATGGTATGCCGCTTTGATTTTGGAATACGTTTAAGTTGCTCTGTACTAACTCTACACATCTCATTGCTACACTTCCTCTCCATCTTACCGATTAAAACTAAACTTGATGTTCTATCACTAAACGTACCTAGTGCTCCATCATTGCCTTGGCGAGCACCGACTACGGAATCACCTTCAAAATCTCCAATACGACTACGCTCATTCACTACTTCTGGACGTTTATGAATGCTTACTCGATTATGAATATTACAGCCTTTGCGTTTGCTGCGACCAGGCTTTTGTTTCTTAGGTCTCTTACGGGATCGTCGTAAATATTTCCAAAGTTCCTTCGTTCTATTTTCAGGTAGATAAATATATTCATAGATCGACTCAGTAGAAACTTCTATTAGATCCTCCTCGATTTTTCCTCTGCCTGATATTTGTTCTGGGCTCCAATATTCTTTGAGTTTTTTGTCTATGTACTCAACAATCTTTTGGTTAGACAACACCCTACGCTTCTTAGAGCCATCACGCCGTTTAGTCGCTTGTGCTTCTGCGTATTCAGCAGAATATGTTCCACTAGGGTGGGTGTTCTTACTGATTTCATAACTGATACTAGACTCGCTGAAGCCTGTTGCTGTCGCTATGTTTTTCTGGCTTGACCCGATATTTAGCATAGCTTCGATAACATTTCGCTTATCTAGGGAAAGATGGTTGTATACGCCCATGGTTTTTGGTTTCCTTTTAGATTGGATAACCTTACAACGATGGGCTTTCTATTTGTATTTACTTAAAATTCGACTTCAAGCTGGAATGTAGGTTTTTGTAATTCTAAAATATTAAGGAATTTCTACTTGTGTTTACTGGTGATTTTAAGTTTTTTAGTAGTTTTTAAAAACCAAATATTGCCATACCTATATTATTTTTGTTTCCTGAAATTATACTCTTTACCAGCAACTAATCTCTTGATATTTTCTTTGTGCTTAATAAGCACAATATATACAAAAGCAACTACCCCAAAACCAATAACAGCCCAGTTTTCGTTAAATATCCATAACCAAACTGGTACTAGCGGGGCCGCTACTATCGAGCCCAGTGAAGAAATTCCAGAGATAAAAACAGTCGCTCCCCAAATTGCAAATGTAATTAATCCTACTAAAGGATTAAGCGCAAATAGCACCCCGATTCCGGTTGCTGAGGACTTTCCTCCTCTAAAACCGATGTAAATGCTTTTGCTATGAGCGAGAATTGGAATAAAAGTTAGTAATAAAAATAACCAGAGATTGTTTGAGTTTTGGAAATAATCCACTAAATTCTTAGCGTAATAAATAGGCACAAAACCTTTTAGAATGTCAAAAACCAGCACAAAAATAGCTTGCCACTTGCCGACCATCCTCAAAACATTTGTAGCTCCGGTGCTACCGCTACCTTCAGCAAGAAGATCCTTACCAAAAATTTTGCCTATCCAATAACCACTAGGGATAGCGGCTAATAAATAAGTAATCAAAAATAATAAAATTATCTCAAACATTTTAATCCTCTTTTTTTGTATTAGTTTCTGCTTCGGTGCTTTCTTCGGTCTCTTCTTGAGGCTTGATTCTATCAAGCTTTAGAGAGTTTATTTGTTTTACCATCATCACATAAAAAGTGCGCGCTTTGGAGTTTTGAGGATCTAAGCTAAGAGCTCTTTCAAGGATTTCTTTTGCAGGAGGGTATCTTTCTGATTTAGGGTTATCAAGATTTTTAAGTATGCTAATCGCGTAAAGTACGTTTACTTGAGAATTATATTTTTTTGCTGAACTTGATTTATAGCTATCAAGAAGTTTAATTGCTTCTTTGTATTTTTTTTCGCTAACTAGTTTTTTGGCTTGGGTCAAATCATCACCAAATAGAGAACAAGAGCTCAATAATAAGCAAAAACAAAATATTATTTTTTGAAAATTTCCCATTTTTTCATTATACAAGGCTTTTGAGGCTTATAATTTTATTATGCGTATTGCAAAACTTGCTTTTGTTTTTTTGGGGATTTTATACGCTTTAGCTTTTTTTGCTGATTTTATAGCACCCTACTCCCCTCTCGAGCAAAACTCTTCAGCTGGCTATGCTAGCCCCTCAAGAATTTATTTAGACATCCATAAGGGTTTTTATGTTTATAGTCAAAAGTTTTTTTTGGATACAAAAAGTTTTAAAAAATCATCATTAGAGCTTACCGAAGCGCTAGGAGGTTCTCGATACTATATTAAGTTTTTTACCAAGGGTAAATTATTTCAAGTAGAAAAACCTGGTTATATTTATCTTTTGGGTGCTGATAGAATTGGCAGAGATTTATTTAGCCGATTGCTTTATGGAGCTAGACCGAGCTTGAGCATTGGTTTTTTGGGTGTTTTAATTTCTTTTCCTTTGGCTTTACTTTATGGAGGAATTTCTGGTTTTGCCCCGCGCTTTATTGATAATTTGATGATGCGTCTGGCTGAGGCTATTATGTCCTTGCCAAGTTTTTATTTATTAATTATTCTATCGGCTATTTTGCCTGCCAATCTCAGTAATATTGAGCGTTTCGCCATCATTACTGTTATTCTTTCTTTTATTTCTTGGGCAGGATTGGCTCGAATTATTAGAGGTCAAATTCTTTCTTTAAAAGAAAAAGATTTTATCGCGTCAGCCCAAGCTATCGGACAAAATCATTTTGTGATCATACTCAAGCATCTTTTGCCTCATACTGCTAGCTTGGTAATCGTCTCTGCGACTTTATCTGTACCAGGTTTTATTATTGGTGAATCAGCTTTAAGCTTTTTGGGCTTAGGTATTAATCAACCTGATCCCAGCTGGGGAAATATTCTCGCTGAGGGTAAAGAGCTGAGTAATATCCTTACAAGACCGCTTCTGCTCTGGGTTCCAGCTATGATGATTTTTATTACAATTTTTTCTTTTAATATAATTGGAGATTATTTAAGAGATAAGTTTGATCCTAAGACTTTGGTTAAACCTTAATATGTTTTTGTCCAGTAAGGTCCTTGAGTAAGGTTTCATGAGCGCCATTAATTTTTAGATGTTTTAAAAAACTATTTCGTAAAATAGATGGAGTTACTTGCTTTTGTATACCCGCTTTTTGAGCTGATTGGCGAATTAATCTAAAAATTTCTCGCTCTGAAACCCCCTTGGCGTTTCGGGTTTGAATGAGTTTATCTTTTGGTTTTAGATTATACTCTTTTATGTGTGCAGAAATATAATCAGCCAAGAGCTCATTAAAGGGTATAACCCTTTCTTTAAACCTAGCTGATTTAGCGATGGTGATCATTTGATTATTGAGATCAATATCACTAATAGTGAGCTTTGTAAGCTCACCGACTCTTATGCCTGTTGCATAAATTAATTCAAGTATGATTTTTGTTTTGAGATCATGATCTGAGCAGTCTAGGAGCTCGACGATTTCATCTTCGCTGAGGAAGCTTATGGTTTTGTTACGGAACTGGCTCTCACGCTGGATTTGAGTAAAAGGATCTTTTGATACTAAATTTTGCTCTCGCATCCAATTCCAAAAACCATGCACTGCAGTTAGTTTACGATTTACAGTAGCTACTGATTTTCCTTGTTTGAGAATATAACTGCTAAAACGGTTTAGTACTTCAGGGCTTAGAGTTTTAACATCATAATTTTTGCCATAAGTTTCTAAATAGTATTTTTCAAAATCTAGTAAGTCTCTTTTATAGAGCCTAAGTGAGTTAAAGCTTAGAACTTGATTAATTTCCAGGTGGTTTATATAGTCAGCTATTAATTCCATGCGCTACAATTTTATCGGTTACACTTTTATTTTAAATGAAATCAAACGAAAATATCATAGAATCTAATTCATCTAAAGCAGATGTTCTAGCTATTATCCCTTCTGGGGGTGTTGGCAAGAGGATGATGAGTAGCGAACCCAAGCAGTTTATGACTATTAACAGTGAGCCAATTTTACTTATAACCATTAGAGCCTTGATTAGCACTGGTTTAATTAAGAACTTTATAGTACCAACTATTGATATTGTATATACCAGAAAGATTCTTAAATCTGCTTTTCCTGATATTGAGTTTTTCATCTGCAAAGGCGGCTCTACGCGTCAAGACAGCGTTCATAATGGTATCAACGAGATGATACGACTGGGTCTTAATCCTGATCTGGTTTTGGTTCATGATGCTGTTAGAGCTCTTATCCAAAAAGAAACAGTAGAAGCTGTAATTGAGGGAGCGAAGCTAACTGGTGCGGCTATCGCGGCTAGACCAGTCACGGATACTCTAAAACTTAGCTACGCTAATGATAAAGGCGAAAACTTTATCAAAAAGAATGTTTCTCGTGATTTGTTGTGGATAGCGCAAACACCCCAAGTTTTTAAAAAAGACATTTTGATTCAAGCCTACAATAAAGCTAAAGATGAGCATTTTATAGGAACTGATTCTTCTGGTCTTGTTGAGCGCTTGGGACATGAAATCCGTTTAGTGCCTGGTTTACCAAGTAATATCAAAATCACCACTCCTGAGGATCTTCAACTAGCTCAAGTTTATTTGCAAATGAGAAAATAATTTTTTATTTAACCTTAATCCAAAAAATTGGATCCAAACCCGGTATCGATGCGCCATCTATGATTTGACTAATTTGCTTCCTGACTTTATCTTTATAAGCTTCTTGCATAGGATTAGAATTTTTTTTGCAGGCTTCTAGGTCAACTTCTCCAGTCCAAGTCCCATCGACTACTTTTTCGGCACCTAAATTTTTAATTGCAACTTGGGTAGATTCATTATAAATATTATCTACAAATGAGATTTCACCATTTGGTTTTAGTACTCCAGATCCATTGATGTTGTTGTGAGTTATAATCCATGAGACACTTCCATCATCAAATCTTTCAACAGCATTAAGGAATTCACTCTCTCCTTTTACACCAAGGTGAGCAATTTGTCTCAAGTTTTTATATTTATCAATAGCTGTTTCATTGATCACTAAAGGGTTTGATTCACTAAATGTACAGTGTCTAATACTCAAAATATTTTGATTAAAATCATACTGGATGACTTGGATAAAATTCGTTGTTTTTTCTTTTTCATTTGGATATGCAATAATTATTTGATTATGTTTATCAATAATTTTAAACCATACTAAAAAATCTCTTTTATCAGGACGATTAATATCAAGCATTTGATTGAATGCAAAAGTACTCAAATGCGAAAATTGAGCTTGAATTTTTTCTAATCTATTTTTTGTCATTGAGCAAATTCTTTTTTGAAAACCTGCGGCCTTGAGTTGTATAGTATTTGTTAAATGTGCATAGGCATCAAAAGTTCTTGCTGGAAGTAACTCAAGATTTTTTGAAAAATCTTCTTCATTTTGTACTTCATCCTCTTCTTTTTGAGCTTTTTTAACAATGGTATTATGTTGAGGAAAGTTTCCTGCCCTAGTATCATCCTCTGGCAATGCAATATTTACTTTAGCGGCAATTCCAGGCTTGGTCATCAAAACAAGCTCTGTAAGATTTTCAGGATCTAGTCTCTTCCCTGTTTTACTACTGTTTTTATAAGCGTAAGGACCACCGATATAGTTATGTTTATGCTCAAGCTTTACTAAATCAGCTTTTTTGATTTCTTCTTTATCTTTTTTATCAGGAGCTTCAGCCATTAAAATACTTCAAGAACTAAGTCTCTTTCGATAAGTAAAATTACTTCTTCTGCTAGAGTCTTAAGTTTTGGATTTATGTTAGGTGCTTTTGAAATTTGCTTTGATACATCTACTGTTCTTCTTAGACAGCGCAAAATATCCCCTTCATCAATAAATGAATTTTTGGTTATATCGTCCCAGCTATTTCCTTTTGCCCAATCTTCAACATAACCCGACATCGCGGAATTATAATCAACTGGTCTATCAATTCCAAAAGATCTTTGAGATTGAATAACTTGCCTTGCAATATTTCTAGATTTTTTCTCTAAATTTGTACAAACCTTAGAAGTGTTTTGAAAGCTTCTATCTCTAACTCGAGCTTCACCAATTACAAAACATGAAATCAAACCAGCAAATTCTTTTGCATTAATACCTTCAAACAAATCAGAATTAATTATTTCAGTAATGTAGTATGAATTATCACTGCGAATTGATGCACAGGTTCTACCCTTTGCTGTAACTTGGTAACTACTGTCAATATAACCTTCTTTTTTTAGTAGATCAATTACTCTTTGGAAATTTTCCCAATTCATATTTTTGATATCAAGAATTTTATTTTCTATATCTTTTACTTGTTTTTTGTAACGTTTGATTTTATCCATTTGCTTAGAGCATGGTTTTTGCTTAGGACAACCATTACAAGGATAATTTTTTGCTTCCATAGTTACCATTTGTAAAGTAGCTTCTAACTCATCAACACGAGGATCCAGATTTTTTTCGTATTCTTTTTTACGACGTCGTGTTTCATCTAACTTAGCTTGCATTTCATAGTAGTAATTTAGATCACCAATTTCACCTGGACAAAGAGGATGCTGAGATTCCATGAGTTGATTTTCAAGTCTTTTTTTCTCCTCTTCTTCATTTGTAAGTGTGTTACTAACAAGATATTGTCCAAAACTTTTTTGGACTAAACCTTTTATTTCTTCGTAGCTATGTCCAAGCAATAAGTTTAGTACCATTTCATAACTAGCTCTAAAATGGCTAGAAACATCTTCTGGCTTAGAATTAGCAAGTAAAGAGATTTCTCCAGCACCAGCTTGACCAGTTTTAATGGTTATCACATAACCATTTTCGTCTAGACCTCGACGACCTGCTCTACCAGACATTTGTAAAAATTCAGAAGCTGTCAAGTTTCTAAAACCTGCATCGCTAGCTTTATTGATATTACTAATCACTGTTGATCTCGCTGGCATATTTATACCCGCGGCAAGAGTCTCAGTAGAAAAAACAACTTTCACAAGTGCTTTTGTAAACAAATCTTCTATTAGAGATTTTACTTGTGGCAAAAGCCCTGCGTGGTGAGCCGCGACACCTTTTCGAAGTAGTTCTAATTGATTGAAGTTTTTTATTATGGGGGTAAAAGCTATAGCTTCATCAATTAATTTATTAAGTTCTTTTTGTTCTTCTGGTTTTAGAAGATTTAGATTTTCACATTCTCTAACTGCTTTATCACATCCCTTACGAGAAAAAACAAAATAAATAGCAGGTAGCATATCTTTTTTGTTTAGTTCCATGACTACATCAGGGATACTAGCTTTTTGATCGGGCTCATTATTAAATCTCTTACCAAATTTACCTTTGTGTTTATTAAATTTATTATCGTCGCGCTCTTTTAGCTTAGGGTTGAGCTTGCCATTAGGTGTCATCAAAGGTGCTAGCTGATTGTCTTTGAAGTAATAGTGATAGAGAGGCACAGGACGTTTTTCAGTTTTTACCAGGGTGCAAGCTCCGTGAACTGATTTTATCCATTCAACTAATTCTTCAGGATTATTAATCGTTGCAGATAATGCTATAAGCTGTATGTCTTTTGGTGAGTAGATTACACTCTCTTCCCAAACAGTACCTCTGCTTGAATCATTGATGTAGTGAAACTCATCAAAAATTAAGTACTTTAACTCTTTTAAGAAAGGATCAATAGAACCAAAAGTTGTGCCGTAAAGCATATTGCGGTAAATTTCTGTAGTCATTACAATGATTTGTGCATCCCGATTACGGTTGGTGTCGCCAGTTATTATGCCAACTTTATCTTCGCCAAACTCCTTGGAGAATTCATAAAATTTTTGATTGATCAAAGCTTTTAGCGGGGCTGTATAAAAAACTTTTTTGTTTTCTGCTATTGCCATTTTTATAGCTTGTTTGGCAATTACGGTTTTACCGGCTCCTGTTGGCGCGCAAGTGATGACACTGGTACCCTTCTTGATATGTTCAATTGCTTCTAATTGAAAATCGTCTAATTTAAATTCTTTTTCTGCTATACACTGCCCCACTTAGGACTCCTATTTAATATTTAAAAACCAATATATTTATAGGCTCACTTGAGCCCAATTTATATTTATAGCACTTAGATTTACCGCTGTTAGTGGGGATTTTTTATCTTTTTCTTTATTTAAGGATTCGCTGAAAAACGAAGCTTTGAAGCGGAATCCGCTTAACCTTTCATTTATCAAACCCTATAGTGGTACTATAGGGTTATCCTGAAGGCTTTTATCAAACCCTATAGTGGTACTATAGGGTTATCCTGAAGGCTTTTATCAAACCCTATAGTGGTACTATAGGGTTATCC